>JACCXV010000247.1 GCA_013696835.1 Gemmatimonadota bacterium
GCCTGGGCGAGCCGCCGCGCGACCGCTCGCGCTGGCTGCGCTGTGACGCCGGCGACCTCCGGCAGGTGGGGGCCGCGCTCGAGCGCAGCGGTGCCGAGGGCGTCGTCCATCTCGCGGCACGCAGCTCGGTAGCCGCCTCGCACGCGGAGCCGCTGGAGACGTACCGCGCGAACGTGGCAGGCACGCTGGCCGTTCTCGAGGCTGCGCGCGAAGCGCGTTTCGAGGGTCCGTTGCTGCTGGTGGGGTCGGGAGAGGTTTATGGAAGGTGCGGGAGTGGCCCCTCGCGCGAGGATGCGCCTCTCGCGCCGCTCTCCGCCTATGCCGGCACGAAGGCCGCCCAGGAGATGATCGGCGGGCAGTACGCGCGCACCTACGGGCTGCGCGTCGTGCTGACCCGCAGCTTCGCGCACACCGGCCCCCGGCAGGACGGCCGGTTCGTGTTCCCGAGCCTTGCCCGGCAGCTGGCGCGCATCGAGCGCACGGGAGGGGACGGCGTGCTGCGGGTCGGGAACCTGCAGCCCGTCCGCGATTACCTGGACGTACGGGACGTGGTCCGCGCTTATGCGCTGCTCCTGGAGCGCGGGACCGCGGGGGCGGTGCTCAACGTCTGCAGCGGCCGTGGCTTTCGCCTGAGCGACCTCGTGTACGAGCTGGTGGAGATAGCGGCCGTGCGGGTGACCATCGAGGAAGATCCTGCGCGCCTGCGTGGCGTGGACCTCGAGCGACTCGTGGGGGATCCGGCACGCCTGACTTCGCTGGGCTGGCTGCCCGGGATCACGCACCACCAGATGCTGTCAGACCTGTACCGCTACTGGAGAGAACGCACATGGCAGGAATCCTGAAGCGCCCCCGCGCTCGGCGGTTACCGCGGCCAGCGAGGCGACCACGGGCACCGCGCGCGCCCCGGGCGCACCGGGCACCACGCACGCTGCTTGTCCTCGGGGCGCTGCTCGGCGCACTCGGCGGCTGCGGAGACGGCGACGTGTTCGGGGTGGATCCGCAGGTGCGCGCCGGGAACTCGCGCGTGTGGGAGCTGGCGGCGACGGACCTGCCCTCTGCCTTCGACCTGTTCACCGGCCGCAGGCTCTTCCTCGGGTCGGGAGACATCGGCTCCACCGAGGGCGACGTCTTTTTGACCGGCCCGCCAGGCAGCACCGACCTGCGGCTCCGGTCGATCGCGAGCCTGCTGCGTGCCGAGGCGTCGCACGTCGTCGGGCTGCAGGACCTCGGCGCGATCGACTTCGACAGCCTGGGCGAGGCGCCCGAAGACGGGTACGTGGATGCGGAGGACTCCTCGGGCGTGCGCGTCGAGCAGGGTCACGTTTACGTCCTGAGCGTCGTGCGTCCGTCCGTGGGTGCGCCCAACTACGCGAAGCTGGTGGTGGACGCCGTGGGGAGCAGCGGTGCAGGCCCGGACCGCCAGTTCGTGGACTTCCGCTACGCGGTGCAGCTGCAGCCCGGCAACCGCGGGCTCGACGAGGAGGGCTAGCCTGCTGGACCTGAAGCGCATCCGCAGCGACCCCGACGGTGTGCGGGAGAAACTGCGGCGCAAGGGCGAGGTCACCGGCCTGGATCGGTTGATCGAGCTGGATGTCCGGCATCGGGAAGGGCTGCGCGAGATCGAGGGCTGGCGGGCGCAGCGCAACACGCGCTCGCGCGAGATCGCCGAGCTCCTGCGGCGGGAGCCGGATGCGGCCGAGGCCGCAAAGGCGGAGGTGCGCGCCCTGGGTGAGCGCCTGCGCGAGCGCGAGGCCGATCTGGAGGCGTGGCGATCGGAGATCGAGGACCTACTTCTGCGCCTTCCCAACACGCCCCACGAGAGCGTGCCGGTGGGAGCCGACGCAGCGAGCAACGTGGTCGTGCGCACATGGGGTGATCCTCCCCGGCGAAACTTCGAGGTGCGGCCGCACTGGGAGGTGGGCGTCGAGCTCGGGATCCTGGACTTCGAGCGCGGAGCCAAGCTGGCCGGGTCCGGCTTCGTCGTCCTTCGCGGCGCCGGCGCACGGCTGCAGCGGGCCTTGATCGCGTTCATGCTCGACCACCACCGCGCGGCAGGGTTCGAAGAGGTCTCGCCTCCGTTCGTCGCCAACCGCCAGGCCATGCGGGGTTCCGGCCAGATCCCGAAGATGGAAGCCGACATGTATCGCGTGGAGAGCGAGGACCTGTTCCTGATCCCCACGGGGGAGGTGCCGGTCACGGCCCTGCACGCAGACGAGATCCTCGACGAGCAACGGCTACCGCTTCGCTACGTCGCCTACACGCCCTGCTTCAGGCTGGAGGCGGGGGCGCACGGGCGCGACACGCGCGGATTGATCCGCGTGCATCAGTTCGACAAGGTCGAGATGGTCGCCTTCACGCGGCCGGAGGACTCCTACGCGGAGCTCGAGTGGCTCGTCAGCCGGGCTGAAAGCGTGCTGCAGGCGCTCGCGCTTCCGTACCGCGTTCTCCTGCTGTCGACCGGAGACATGGGGGCGAACAACGCGAAGCAATACGATCTGGAGGTCTGGGCTCCGGGCGTGCAGCGGTGGCTCGAGGTCTCCTCCGTGAGCAACTTCGAAGACTACCAGGCGCGTCGCTCGGGCATCCGGCTGCGGCGGCGCAGCGGCGAAGCAACCCTGGCGCACACCCTGAATGGCTCGGGGCTGGCGCTTCCGCGGACGTTGATCGCGCTCCTGGAGAATGGCCTCGGGCCCGACGGTTCCGTTGTGGTCCCGGACGTGCTGCGTCCGTACCTGGGCGGCCTGGCCCGCATCGACCCTCCGCAGGAACGGACCTGACGGCGGGGCGACGCTCCGCCCTCCTTCCTCCCGATCGCAGGAGGTCACACGACTGCAGGTCGCTTTTGGCCGACGCTGATCGTCGCCCTGTTCATCGTCGTCTTCCTCGGATACCTGGTATACACGCGCGCGCTGGTGGAGGACATCCGCGGGGACACCGAGACGCTCGTGCGCGTGTACTCGCTCGGGGTGCAGGGGCTGGCCGGTGAGGATCCCGGAGACCGTGCCGCGGAAGTCCTCTTCGAGGAAGTCGTCAAGGGATTTCCCTACCCCGTGATCGCCACCGACGCCTTCGGCGAGCCACTCTTCTTCCGCAACCTGGATCTTGGGATCCGTCGCGAGCTCCCTCCCTGGAGCGAGGAAGACCTGCACCGGTTGCGGGAGGCGGTGCGCCGGATGGACCGCCGCACGCCGCCGATCGAGATCTCGGGAGCGCGCGGCCGCGTGATCCAGCTGATCCACTACCAGGAATCCGGCACCATCACGCTGCTGCGCTACCTGCCATGGATCCAGGCGGCGGGGTTCGTCCTGGTGGGCCTGTTCGCGTTCTGGGCGATCCGGTACAACCTGCGCGTCACGCAGGGGCAGATCTACGTCGCGATGGCACGGGAGAGCGCGCATCAGATGGGTACGCCGCTCTCGAGCCTCTACGGCTGGATCGCTCTGCTCGGAGCCGGGGAGGATGCCGGGCTGGATCCGCCGGAACGGGCGATGCCCGCGCCTGAGGTCGCGGCCGCGATGGAGCAGGACGTAGACCGGCTCACGAAGGTCGCAAACCGGTTCGAGCTGATCGGCCGCCGGCCGAAGCTCGAGCCGTTGGATCTGGGCGACGTCCTGGGGGACCTGCGCCAGTACTTCGAAGCCCGCCTTCCGCGCCTGGGACACCGTGTGGAGATCTCGCTGGAGATGGATGAGGCGCCGCCGCTTCTCGGGAACAGGGTGCTCCTCGAGTGGGCCTTCGAGAACCTGGTCAAGAACGCCGTGGACGCGCTGAGCGGCAGGGCCGGTCACATCCGCATCGAGCTGGACCACGACCCTGGCACACGAGAGGCGCGCGTCCTGGTCCGGGACGACGGCGGCGGCATCCCGCGCGCGCTGCGCCGCAAGATCTTCCAGACCGGAGTGACGACGAAGACGTCCGGCTGGGGCGTGGGACTCGCGCTCGCCAAACGGATCATCGAGGACTATCACGGCGGAAGGCTGGAGCTGGTCGATTCGGAGGTCGGCCGCGGCACGACGGTGGGTGCCACTCTGCCCGTGCTCCCCGGCCGGCGGGAGCAGGGGCAGGGGAACGAGTGGGGCGGCTCGCCGCAGCCCTCCGGCCCGACCCGTGGCTGATCCGCTCCTGGATTCTTTGAACCCGCCCCAGCGCGAGGCCGTGCTGACGACGGAGGGGCCGGTGCTCGTCCTGGCCGGCGCCGGAAGTGGCAAGACGCGCGTGCTCACGCACCGTGTGGCCCACGTGCTCCGCGAAGGGCTGGCCGGGGCCGAGCACGGGAACGCCGTGCTGGCCGTGACCTTCACCAACAAGGCGGCCCGCGAGATGCGCGCCCGGATCGACGTGCTGACCGCGGGCGCCGACCCGCGATCGCTTCAGGTAGGCACGTTTCACGCGATCTGCGCGCGGCTTCTCCGCCGTGCCGCGCCGGTGCTCGACTATCCGCCAGACTTCACGATCTACGACACGGACGATACGCTCGCGCTGCTGGGCCCTCTCGTCGGGAGGCATCCCGCGGCGGGGCTCACGCCCCGCGAGGCGAGGGTGCGGATCTCGGCGGCGAAGAACGCGCTGCGGGGGCCCGAGGAGTTCGCGGCGGAGGCGCGCGGGATCGTGGACAGCTGCGTGGCGGAGATCTACCGCGGTTACCAGGCGGCGCTGGCCCGAAACGGCGCGTGGGACTTCGACGACCTGCTGCGCTGCGCGGTGCTGGCGCTGCGGCGCGACCCCGCGCTGCTGCACAGAGAGCGGGCGCGGTTTCGCTATGTGCTCGTGGACGAGTATCAGGACACCAATCACGCCCAGTATCGCTTCGTCCAGCTGCTGGCCGGGGAGCACCGGAACCTCTGCGTCGTCGGCGACGACGATCAGTCGATCTACGCCTTCCGTGGCGCCGACCTGCGCAACATCCTGGAGTTCGAGAAGGACTTTCCGGAGACACGCACGATCCGGCTCGAGCAGAACTACCGTTCGACGCGCCGGATCCTGGCGGCCGCGCATGCCGTCGTGGCGCGCAATCCCGGGCGCAAGCCGAAGGAGCTCTGGACCGCGAATGACGAGGGGGATCCGGTCGAGCTCGTGCTCGCCGCCGACGACCGCGAGGAGGCACGCGAGATCGCCGCGCGCATCGCCGACCTGCCCTCGGAGGGCGCGACGTTCGGTGGCG
>JACCXV010000398.1 GCA_013696835.1 Gemmatimonadota bacterium
GGCCCTGGTGCTCGGTCTGGGTCTGGGGACGCTTCTCGCCAGGCGCGTGGTGGGTCCGGTGCGTTCGCTCGCCACCGCCGCCGACCGCCTGGCGGAGGGCGACTTCGAGGCGCCGCTCCCCCGCTCCTCCATTCGCGAGCTGAATAGCGTGGCCGGCGCCTTCGACCGCATGCGGACCGCCCTGTCCACGCGGCTCCACGAGCTGCAGGAGGCGAACCGGGAGCTCGCGGATCGCACCGAACGGCTGGGCGCGCTGAAGGCCGAGGTGCTGCAGCGCGAGCGGCTCTCGGCCAGCGGCCGGCTCGTGGCGGAGCTCGCGCATGAAATCCGCAACCCCGTGGCCAGCCTGCGAAACTCGCTGGAGCTGATCCGGCGCCGGATGACGCACGATCCCGAGGGTCGCGAGTTCGCGGACCTCGCGATCGGAGAGCTGCTCCGCATGCACGGGCTCGCGGAGCAGATGCTGGACCTGCAGCGCCCGCGGGATCCGAGCATCTCGGTCTCGAACGTCCAGGCGATAGCGCTGGAGGTGGCGCGTCTCGCGGTCATCGGCGTGCCCCCCGGCGAGCTCGCAATCCGGGTGCCCGGCGACGGCTCGGCGGTCATCGGCCCGGACGCGCTCAAGCAGGTGCTGCTGAACCTGATCGAGAACGCCCGCGAAGCCAAGCCGCAGGGCCTGGAGATCGACGTGATCGTCGCCTCGGATGGTGCGCGCGTGTCCGTGGACGTGCTCGACAACGGGCCCGGCATCCCCCCAGCGCTCGTGGAGCGCATCTTCGATCCCTTCTTCACGACGAAAGGGTCCGTGTACGGCGTAGGCCTGGGCCTGTTCATCGCCGAAGGCCTGGTCCGCAGGTATGGGGGCATGATCCGGGCATCTGCCCGCGAGGATGGCGGAGGTGCCCGCTTCCACATCGAGCTCGTCGCGGCCGGCGACGCCGCTCTTGCGGCAGTGCAAGGGCTTGCCACGGACCCGGGAAGCTCGGGGGCCTCCGCGTGAGCGCGCCTCGCCCTGCGCGAATCCTGATCGCCGATGACGACCGCGCCTTCCGTGTCTCCACCACGGCACTGCTCCGTCAGGACGGCTATCACGTCACCGAGGTGCGGGACGGCCAGGCCGCCATCGACGCGTCGAGAGGCGGCGGATTCGACCTCCTGCTGCTGGATCTCCGCATGCCGCGCCGCGACGGGCTGGGAGTCGTGGAGCAGCTGCGTTCCGAGGGTGAGGGTCTGCCGATCCTCATGCTCAGCGGGTTCGGGACTCCGGAGGTGGCGCTGCGCGCGCTGCAGCTGGGCGCCGACGATTTCCTGATCAAGCCTTTCGAGCCCGACGTGCTCGCCGCCCACGTTCACGAGATCCTCCAGCGTCGCGAGTGCCTCCGGCGTCGGGACAACGACCTCGCGCCGGAGATCCGCGGGGGTGCTTCATGAGCGGTTGGCAAGTCGGGGTCGGAATGTTCGGAGCCCGAGGTTCGTTGCCTTGCGGTGGCTCACCGCCAGCGTGCCGTTCTGGCGCGGTGCTGGTGCGCGGGGTGACAGCAGGCGACCAGGGACGCTGACCAGCACGACGTGACCAGGGAGGTGGAGATGGCGGTGGCACTCGGGAGGACCGCTCGCATTCTCGTGGCAGACGATGACCGGGCATTCCGGGTCTCCACCACCGCTCTCCTGCGCCAGGACGGCCACGAGGTCCTGTCGGCAGCCGACGGGTCCGAGACGATCGACACGATCCGTCGCGGCGCCTGTGACCTCCTTCTCCTCGACTTGCGCATGCCGGGTCCGGACGGGTTCTCCGTCGTCGAGCTGCTCCGGCGCGAGGGCCAGCGGGTGCCCATCCTCATGATCAGCGGGTTCGGAACGGTGGACCGGACTGTGCAGGCGCTGCACCTGGGCGTGGACGACTTCCTCATGAAGCCCGTGGAGCCGGACGTTCTCAGCGCCCGGGTCGCGGAACTGCTGGAGCGCCGCCCTCTCCCACGGGCGAATGGCCTCGAAGGGCCCGGCGGGCTGGTCGGGCGCTGCGCCGCGATGGAGGCGGTGTTCGAGGCGATCCGGCGCGTGGCGCCCACCGACGCCAATGTGCTCGTGACGGGGGAGACTGGGACCGGCAAGGAGCTCGCCGCCCGGGCGGTGCACGAGCTCTCGCCGCGCAACCGCGGCCCGTTCGTGGCGGTGAATTGCGCCGCGCTGGCCGAGGGACTGCTGGAATCCGAGCTCTTCGGCCATGTTCGAGGAGCGTTCACTGGCGCCGTGCACGACAAGCCAGGCCTGTTCGAGGCGGCGGGGGGGGGCACGCTGTTCCTGGACGAGATCGGTGAGGTGGGCTCGGCGCTCCAGCAACGGCTCCTGCGCGCCATCCAGGAGCGCGAGGTGCGGCGGGTTGGGTCGGTGCGCTCCACCCGTGTGGACGTGCGGCTCGTCGCCGCGACGAGCCGTGACCTCCGCAAGGAGGTGAGCGAAGGGCGCTTCCGCGACGACCTCTTTTACCGCCTCAACGTCTTTCCCGTCTCTCTCCCGGCGCTGCGTGAGCGGCAGGGCGACATCCCGCTCCTGATCCAGACCGCTCTCGACCGGGCCGCCTTCCAGGCCCGCCGCGCGCGGCCCCTCACCTGCTCGCCGCTCGCCGTGCGCCTGCTACGCGGCTACGGATGGCCCGGCAACGTTCGACAGCTCTTCGCAGTGCTCGAGAGCGCGGCCATCCACGCCGATGGCGATCGCATCGAGGCCCAGCACCTCTCCGCCGAAGTGCGCGGTGACGCGGCCGGCGGCCAGACGGATGGTCCTCGCTATCGCGCGGAGGCGGCCGGAGAGGGCGAGCGGGCCGCGATCGTGGCCGCGCTCGAGAGCACGGGCGGCCTCAGAGAGAAGACCTTCCAGATCCTGGGGATGAGCCGTACCACGCTGTGGAGGAAGATGCGGGCATACGAGATCGACGCCCCGATCGCCGCGAAGACGGCCGCGAAGAAGACCGAGACCCCACGATTTTCTGGCTCCCGCATGGACGCCCGGGGCGTTCCACCGCTCCCCGGAGACCTGCAACCCTCGGCATGAGGGTCGCAGGTCACGTGCAACCCCGCGCCGAGTTCAACTGGTAGAGGTAGGCGCTATCACGGCTCAGCGAGAGGTCGCTGGCCCCCTCGCCCACGATCGCCGCGTCGCCTTGCAGCAGAGTGAGCCCTCCGTTCGTCGCCGTTCAGGCGGTTCATGACCCCGCCGGGTGTATTTCCTGTCTCCTCCATAGCGTTTCAGTCAGGTGTTTCGGCCTCCGCTCTCCGGTTCGTGAAACGGTGGATGGTCCATTCCAGGCCCGCTCGATCCCCCGCAACTGCAGATGCAGTCAGCCTTTCCGAGAGTCTTCACGCCTACTCCTCTGCCGAATGCGGAGCGGCGCAGAACGTGTAGGGAGCACCCCTGGACGTGGCCAAGGGAGGATGGCGCGCGTGCAGCGCCGGTTCGCCGTCGGAGGCCAGCACTCCACCATCAAACCAGGAGCACGGATGCGCGCGAAGTGGATCCCGCTGTTCACGGCGATCGCCATGGGAATCGTGGCGGGCGCCTGTGACGACGACGGCAGCAGCCCCACCGACACGGGTGATCCGGGGGGGGACGGCATGGGTGACCGACGAAGCCTACCGAATCGCCTCGAGAGCGCGACCAACATCGACACTGTCAACGCCACGGCGGTTCTCCCGCTCTATCGGGGCGAGGACATGAGCGGCAACTCGGTGTTCTTCATCATCACCGAGTCCAACGAGTTGGAGGAGTCCATTCGTCTGGGTTTGAACTGGACGCCCAAGCTGGTCCATGCCATCCCGACCGCGGCGACGCAGAGGGCGACCGTGCAGGAGGAGCAGGATGATCGGAACCCGAACGGGTTTCCCCTGCTGCGCTTTCCCGGCAACGTCGACTTCAGCCCCGCGCGCAACCTCGTGCCTGGGCGGGACCTCTTCCCGCTCGATCCCGCGACGACGCCCGGATCGTTCGGCGACGCGCTGTACAGCCCCCTCGTCACGTTCAACGACAGCATCGTCTACAACGCCGCCCACATCGCCAACAACACGGGGCTGCACGACAGGGTGATCAGCATGGACACCACCGGAATGCGCGTGACGATGCAGCTCGTGAAGGGCTTCTACGAGGGGTTCCCCATCCTCTACTCGAGCACGGAGACATCGGACGAGGACCTCGCGGCGCTGGAGATGAACACCTTCGCGCCGAACATGAACGCGGCCCCGTTCCCGGGTGACGACAAGCCGTTCCGCTCGGCACGCGAGGCGCTCATCCCGGTCGTCAACGGTCCCATGGGGCGTGACAACCCCAGTCGCCAGGGGCTCCGCTCCGCAGCCGCAGGCGAGGGCGACCCGCTCAACATCTTTCAGGAGCAGGCAGGGTGCGAGAACCCCGACGACCCGGGGGCGTTCTGTGACGCCGCGCTCTACAGTCCGTTGTGGGACGTGCATCCCGTGATGTGGACGCAGGCGGCAATCGCCGCAGGCATCCCCGACCGGGTCACGACGGACAAGCGAGAGGTCATCGCGCCGCTCAACGTGATCGACCTCCTGGCCGACGGACACCTCGTCCCCTTCGCGCCGAACGGACCCCGGAACTCGTCGCTCGGAGGACTGAACGCCGCCGAGATCATCGTCAACTGCCCGATCATCTTCGTCCCCGAGGACGCGCGGTGACGAGCCCCGCCGCCACGAAGCGCCCGCGAACCATCATCGAACGACTCGACTCACCGAACGGAGCGACCCCCATGACCCGGGAAACGGCCCCCGAGCAGACGAAGAGCGTCACGCTGTCGCACAGCCGCTCGCTGTGGGAAGCCGGCACGCGGCGCAGGTTCCTGCAGGTCGCCGCACTCGGCGGAACCGCCGTCCTGCTGCCCACGATGCTCGCCTCCTGCAGCGACGACGACGACGGCCCGGCCGGGCCGGATCCGATGGCACCCGAAGGAGTGGTGACGCTCGATCTGAGCAGCGACACCGGGGTGCTGAACCTCGCCTACGCCCTCGAGCAGCTCGAGGCTGCCTTCTACACGCGGGTGGTGGATGGCTTCCCGGGGTCCAACCTGTCGGGTCCGGAGCAGGAGGCACTCACCGACATCCGCAACCACGAGGTGATCCACCGGGACTTCCTGGCAGCCGTCCTCGGGAGCGCCAGGATCCCGAATCTCGCCTTGGACTTCGGCTCGGTGGACTTCGCGGACCGCGTGAGCGTGCTCAGCACGGCGCGGGCGCTCGAAGACGGGGGCGTCGCGGCGTACAACGGTGCGGGCAAGCTGCTCAGCGACGTGGACAACCTGCTCGTCGCGGGGAAGATCGTCTCGGTGGAGGCACGGCATGCCGCGGCTGTGCGCGACCTCCTGCGGCCCGGCACGCGGGACTTCGCCGGGGACGACGTGGTGAATCCTGCCGGCCTGGACCAGGCCACGGAGCCCGGCTTCGTCATCGAGGGCAACCTCGAGTTCATCATGACTCCCATCCGCGTCGTTTCGTGAGCCGAACTCCTCCGGAGGCACTCGCCATGACCGACCTGTTCGACAGCATCGCGCCCGTTCGTGCGGGCCGGACTCTTTCGCGGCGCGAGGCCGTTCGGACAGGGGCTGCGGCGGGCTTCTCCGTCGTCTCCCGTCTCGCGCTCGCATCCGTTCCGGTGGCCATCGCTGGCGTCATCCGCGACGCGCACGCCCAGGGCGCGCCGTCGATCCTCGACGTGCTCAACTACGCGCTCACGCTCGAGTACCTGGAGGACGAGTTCTACCGAATCGGCCTTTCCGCGCCGGTGGGAGGGACGCTGACCGCGGCCGAGCGGAACACGATCGAGCAGGTGAGCATGCACGAGACTGCGCACGTCGCGTTCCTGCAGGCGACTATTCGCAACCTTCAGGGCACTCCGGTCCCGAAGCCGGCGTTCGACTTCACGGCGGGAGGTGTCTTCGGCGACGTCTTCTCGAATCGGGTCACGTTTCTCGCCGTCGCCCAGACGTTCGAGGACACCGGCGTACGCGCGTACAAGGGCCAGGCGGGCAACATCATGTCGAACGACACCGTTCTCACCGCGGCACTGCAAATCCATTCGGTGGAGGCGCGCCACGCCTCACAGATCCGCCGGCTGAGGGGCCAGAAGGGCTGGATCACCAACGCCGACCGCGGCGATCTGCCCCCTCAGGCGCAGCCCACGTACGACGGAGAGGCCAATACGGTCCACGCCGGCCTGGACGCGGCTCCCTTCGGCAGCGGATCGGGGGGCCCCGCCGCCGTGACAGAGGCGTTCGACGAGCCTCTCACCATGCCTGAAGTTCTCGCCATCGTGAGGCCGTTCATCGTAGGCTAGATCGCCGGCGTCGGTGCCGAGTTGCCGGGGTGGACGCGTGGTGATGCCTCGCGAGGGCGCTGAGGTGGCCAGAGAGGACGAGCGGGCGGCGATCGTGGCCGCGCTCGAGAGCACGGATAGGCGGGGCGCGCCCCCCTCGCCAGAGACCTGCAACCCTCGGCATGAGGGTCGCTCAGTTTGCGGCCAGACCGGCCACCGTGGTGGGCAGACCACCGAACGTGCCCACGGGCTCGAGGCTGCCGTCCGCCTGCACGTCGAAGGCGCTGATGGCCTGCGTCAGGACGTCCACCACGTACAGGAACCGCCCATCCTCGCTGAGGTCCTCGTCCCGGGGTCCGAGCCCGGGCCCCGTCCTGCCTGCCTCGGCTTCGAGCAACGTGATGCTGCCGTCGCTCGCGATCGTGTAGCTGGAGATCGTGCCGCTGACGAAGTTCGTGATGTACGCGTAACGCGCGTCGTTCGTGATCACGGTCCAGCACACGTCGGTCTGCGTGTCACGCACCGTCGCGCTGATCACCTCGAAGCCGGAAGCGCCCGACAGGGTGTACGAGGACGCCGCCGCGGCACCGGGCGCGCCGTCGAACGCCTCCGTGACCACGAAGACGCCGCCTGTACCTGGCGTGAAGGCGAAGCCGAACGGCGTCGCGCCGCTCGACGCATGCACCGTGGGTCCCTGCGCAAGACCATCCGCTCCTACTGCATACGTATCGATCTGGTCGGTCGCCTTCTCGGTCACGACGAGCGTGGCTCCGTCCGGACTGAACGACACCTGAGCCGGGTCCGTGTCGGCACCGCTTAGAGGGCGGGTGGAACCCTCGATCGGCGAGAGTTCGCCTGTTGAGCTCACCCTGAAGCCGGTGATGTTCCCGCTGCCACCGTTGTTGAGGACGTACATGAGGTCCCCACGGTGGGCGATGCTGTAAGGCATCTCGCCGCCCGATTCGACCTTGTCCACCAGCGTGAGACCGTCCTCGGTCACGGCGAAGGCGGAGATCTCGTTGCTCCCGATGTTGGTGACGAAGAGGAAGCGGCCGTCCTCGCTTAGCACCACCGAACCCTGCGACCCGAGGCGAGGGTTGCCGGTGCCCCGTCCGTCCGTGGGGAAGGTGCCGAGCGGCGAGAGCCTCCCGTCGTCGGCTCGACGGAACGCCACCACCGCGTTCCCGGCGGCGTCGTTGGTCTGGACGTACACGGCGCTTGCGTCTGGATCGATCGGGCGAGGCCCGGTGCCGTTGGAGCCGTCATCCGAGCAAGCGGCGAGGGCCACCATCGCGAGAGTGCCGAGTGAGATGTGCTTCATCACGGATCTGATTCCTCGGAAGGCATGTGCGTTGCGAAAAGGGCAGCATGTGATTCACGAGCTGCGGGATCCCCCAAGGGAGCAAGCCTGGGGTCGCCGACCCTGATCTCGTGGCGCGCGGCAAGCTCTTGGGGCAGCGGTCGGAGCTCGTTGGGAGGTGGGCCGACGAGACGGTGTTGTCGCATGAAAACCTCCTGTTCCTCGGAAACACAGGAGGTGAAACACGTACGGGCTCCTCGGTCCAGGAGTCCGTCGTGTCGAGCCGCATCGTTGATGGACGCGGAGAGCAGGTCTATCTTGGATTCCTCACGGGCGGGGTGAGCGCGGAGCCTTCCTCTCGACCATCCGTAGCCAATGCGCCGAACCGCTCCCCTGCTCGCCGTCCTGCTCCTTGTCGCGGCCGCCTGCGTCACGCATCAGTCGGCGCCGCCGCCCCCGCCCCGCCCCGATCTCCGCTACTACGTCAAGCGGGCGCAGGACCCCGCGCTGCTCCAGGTGACGCTCGTCGCCGAGAACATCGGTGCGGACTCGATCGACTTCGCATTCCCGGTGTGGCTGCCTGGCGACTTCCGCCCGATCGAGCCCGGCCGCTGGGCCGAGGACGTGCGCGCGTACGACCGCTCCACGGTCGAGCTTCCGGTGCGGCGGCTGGGATCGAACGCCTGGCGGATCCATCCGCGCCGCGCGCCGTACTTCCTGGTCAGCTACGTCCTCCATCCCGTGCGCCCCGATGGCTACAAGCGCTCGCTCATCTCGGAGCTCACGGCCACGGGCGGCTACTTCACCGGCGCGGTGGCGTTCGGTCACTTCAAGGGCCTCGAGACCCATCCCGCCTCACTGAGCTTCGAGCTCGGGTCGGGATGGCCGGCGCTCTGCTCGCTCGACAGCCCGGAGCCCGGCCGCTACCAGGCCAGGGATGCGCACGAGCTCGCTCAGTCGGGCTGCGCGTACGGGCCGCGCGTGCGCCAGCTCGAGACGAGCGTGCGGGGCGTCTCGCATCGCGTTGCGCTCGTCGCCCCCGCCTCGTTCAGGGAAGATTCCCTGCTGGCGGTCGTGCGCGACGTCGCGGGCGCGCAGTCCGCTGCCTTTCGCAGCCCCCCCTACCGAGCGTACACGTTCTTCATCCACCTGGTGGAGCCCGGCACGTCCGGGCTGGGAGCGTCGTCGCTCGCCGGGGGCTCGGCCTACTACCTGCCCGAGATCCGCCCGGATCGGATCCGCGCCTCGGGCATCCCCCAGCTGCTCGCGCATCAGCTGTTCCACGCCTGGAACCTCGGCGTGTTTCCACCGGCCGAGCTGCACCGCCCTGCCCTCGATCGGCCCGTTGCGGACCGCGGCCTGTGGCTCGTGGAAGGGCTCGCCGACCACTACGCGCGGCTGGCGCTCGCCCGGGGGCGCGTGCTCCCGCGCTCCGAGATCTATGCCGGCATCGCGCGCGATCTGCAGGCGCTCGCGGCGCGCCCCGGCGCCGCACGAGCAAATCTCGAGACCGTGAGCCTGCAGTCCACGCGCACCCTCGAGCGGGATGCCGCCGTGCCGCTCGCCCTGAAGAGCGGTCTGGCCGCGCTGGCGCTCGACATCGAGCTCCGCCGCGCGTCGGCCAACGGGTTGGGCGCCGACTCGCTCCTGGGCTGGCTCGCGGGGGGCGGGTC
>JACCXV010000286.1 GCA_013696835.1 Gemmatimonadota bacterium
CTGGGCGAGGAGCGGGACGAGGTCCTCGCCGTCATGGAGGACCTGCGCGAGCGCGGGGTCGAGATCCTCACGCTGGGACAGTACCTCCGGCCCAGCGACTGGCACCTGGCGGTGGAGCGCTACGTCCACCCCGACGAGTTCACCGAGCTGGCTGAGCTCGGCAGGTCGCTCGGCTTCCACCATGTGGAAGCCGGGCCGCTCGTGCGCAGCTCGTACCGTGCCGACCGTCAGGCGGCGGCCGCGGCACGACACGCCTAGCCGCGCGACACTCCTCCTCGGACGCTCCTCCTCGGTCGAGCGGCGCGAAACTACTCCACCATCTCGTCGAGGTCGCGCCGGCCGGCCAGCCCCTCCTCCAGCGGGTGCCAGTAGGAGATCCGCTCCTCGCCGTGCTTCCAGCACAGGTGGACGACCTCCTGTCCCCGGCGCGCGGGAAAGTCCACCAGGCCCAGATCGAAATCCTTGAACTCCACGCCCAGGGCGGCGAGCTCCGCCACGGCCTCTTCCACCCGGCTCTTGAGCTCCGCGTCCTCCCCCGACTCCGTGGCGTGCGGGGCCGGAGAGCGCCGCGCCGGCGATGGGTCGCGGGCCCCCGCCGACGGTTCGTGGTGCTGCATCCGCGCTTCGACGATCCTCTGCTGAAGCTGGCTGTGATCCTCCACGATGCCGCGCACGATCGACCGCACGAGCGGCAGCATGCTCTGCGCCTCCGCCACCGTGAAGAGTCGCAGCTCCTGACCAAGCGTAGACATGAGCCTCCTCCTGGGGTGGCACGGACCGTGTTCCGAGGCCCCGGTTCCGCCCTGCGGGCAGGCGCCACGCCGCCTCCGGCGAGGGTGTGCGCGGCGGAGGTCGAACGGTTGTCGGGGGGGCAGGAGAACAACGTACGGTGTCCCGGGAGGCCCATCAAGAAGAGGCCTCAGGATCGAGGTCAGGCGCCACACACGGTGTCATCACGATCGGCCGCTCCCCGGACGCCGTTACTTTCAGCGCTCCCGTCTCCTTCATCGGTGATCTCCTCTATCTACCGGGTCGGCCGTAAAGCCTTCCGATGGGGGCACCCGCGAGGATTCGCTCTTGCGAAATGGCGACGACACCGTCGAGATATTCACCCCGCGTTTCGCTCACCGCGGCCCAAAGTGCAGCCGATGAGATGGGAGCAGTGGCGAGGAATGAGCATTCACTGAGAGTTCGCCGGATCCAACCCACCCACCCACCTCAGCCGCACGTGACGCCGATCGCGCGCCCCCGCCTCCCGTTCGTCAGCCAGCTCTTCGCCGCGCTGTGCGTCCTGTCGGCGTGCGGAGACTCGGGAGGGCCGGCGGAGAACAGCGGCCGCTTCGTGGCCGACGGATTCCCCGAGGGCGAGGCATTCATCTTCGGCATCGCGACCGACGCCGTCTCGGGCACGCGCCTGGCGAACCTGCCGGTAACGATCACGCCCAGCGACGGGCGCCCGCTGGCGGAGGAGATCGCCAGTCCGGTGCAGGCCGAGTCGCGCACCGATCGCCAGGGCCAGTTCTCCTTCGACGGGATCGCTGCGGGCAGCTACGTGCTCTTCGTGCGCTTCAACGCCAGCCAGCTCGGCTATGGAGAGGTGATCGGGACGGTCGAGGCCACTCCCACGCCGAATGAGATCCGCATCTCTCCGGCGGCCATCGACGTCGCGTTTCTCTCGCCAGCGGACGGGGGCATCGTCTCCCCGGTGGACACCCTGCGGCTGAGCTACCGCCGCATCCGCATCGAGGAGCTCGTGACGCTGGACCCCGCGAGCCATCCCGTATTCGCGCGCGTGGAAGCGGAGTCGCGCGGCGGCGGCGAGGGCGGCGGCTCGCCGCGCCGCTTCGAGGTGCCGCTTACCGACGAGGAGGCGAGAAACGGGCAGGTCGATGTGGTGGTCGATGTCGGCGGGCTGCCGGATCCGATCAGGCTCCAGGGCGCCCTCGGACTGCACCTCGTGTACCGCGACCCGCGCGGGGGGGTGCCGGGCACGCGGGAGATCCGCGGACGGACGATCTCGGTGGTCAGTCCCTAGCAGGCGGGGCGGGGGGGAGAGGTGGTGCCGAAGGGGAGACTCGAACTCCCACGAGCGTGAGCCCACACGACCCTGAATCGTGCGCGTCTACCAATTTCGCCACTTCGGCGCCGCAGCCGACAACGTATCGCGGGCTCTCCGGGGGGCGCAAGCGGACGTCGGACGCGTGTCCGGCTCCGCACGGGTACGGGGCCGGCGCCTTGCACAAGGGTCCCGGCTTCTTGTAGAAGACCTCGGGCGCCGGTATGTTGCGTTGCGATCGTTCCCCGCCGCCGGCTTCTTCCCATGACCGCGGACTCGCTTGTCGCGCGCAACCGCAAGGCCTTTCACGATTACGAGATCCTCGAGAAGTTCGAGGCGGGGCTCGTGCTGGTGGGGCCGGAGGTCAAGTCGATCCGCAACGGGCGAGTGAACCTGAAGGACGGATACGCCGCGCTCCAGGCGGGCGAGCTCTACCTGCACAACGTGCACATCAGCCCCTACGAAGCCGCCAATCGCCACAACGTGGAGCCGACGCGCGCGCGCAAGGTGCTGCTGCACAAGTCGCAGCTCCGCCGGCTCATCGGCAAGGCGGCGGAGAAGGGGCTCACGATCGTTCCCCTCGACATCCACTTCACACGCGGCTTTGCCAAGGTGACGCTGGGCCTCGCGCGCGGGAAGAAGCAGTACGACAAGCGCGAATCGATCCGGCGGCGCGAGATGGATCG
>JACCXV010000288.1 GCA_013696835.1 Gemmatimonadota bacterium
GTCTCCCGACCGCTGATACGAACCGAGCCACCCGATACGCGATGATCGCTGGAGATCGATACGCTGGCCGGGCTCGAGCCGCTAGACGGCGGTGATCGACTCCCTCTCGCGCACCAACTCTCTCGTCCGCGAGTCCTTCGCTCCCGTCGCCGCGAACTACCGACGCAGCCGGCGTCACGGCGATCCCGTCGAGCTCCGCCGGATGCTGGGCCTCCTCGCACCGACGGGTGCGGAGCGGGTGCTGGACATCGCCACCGGCGGCGGGCACACGGCCGCGGCGCTCGCGCCGTTCGTGCGCACGGTCGTGGCCTCGGACCTCCTGCCGGAGATGCTCGTCGAGGCTCGGGAGCTGTTCCGAGCCGCACACATCCGGAACGCTCGCGCCATCTGCGCCGACGCCCACTCCCTGCCTTTCGCCGAAGGGGCCTTCGATCTCGTCACCTGCCGCTGCGCGCCGCATCATTTCGCGGATCCGAGACGAGCGTGCTCCGAGGTCGTCCGCTGCCTTCGCCAGGGTGGACGGTTCTACCTGAACGACTGTGGCGTACCCGAGGATCCGGCCGCCGGCCAGTTCGCGAACGAGGTCGAGCGAATTCGCGACCCGTCGCATGTGCGCGCCCTGTCGGTGGCGGAATGGCGGCGCGAGCTGGAGGGGGCCGGGCTGGACGTCAGCCTCGCGCGGGAGGTGCCTGGCTCGTACTCGTTGCCGGAGTGGTTCGACCAGATCGCGGCCCCGCCACCGACCCGCGCCCGCGTGCTGGAGCGCCTGGCCGGCGCTCCGTCACAGGTTCGAAAGAGCTTCACGATCGACCTGACCCCCGGACGGGAGGTCTTCTCGACGCTGCGGGTGGAGGCGGTCGCCGTCCGCGGCTGATATTACTCCCTCAACACGAACACGAGGACAGATCATGCCCAAGGTGGAGAGCACGCGCCGCATCGCGGCTACCCCGGCGCAGGTATGGCCGCTGCTCGCGGACGCCGCGCGCTGGCCCGAGTGGATGCCGGGCATCCAGGGTTCACGGGTCCTCGGGGAGCGCAGGGAGGGTGTCGGACGGCGGCAGCTGCTCGAGGTCGGATATGCCGGTCAGCGCGGTGAGGTGGAGCTGGAGGTCACCGCCTGGGAGCCGGAGCGCCGGATGGCCTGGCTACACCTCGCCGAGCGCATCGCCGGAAAGCAGCAGAACTTCGCCAAGGACATCCGTGCGGAAATCACGCTGCAGCCGGCCGACGGCGGGACGGTGGTCAGCTTCCAGAGCTCGTGGGAGCCCGTGGGCATGCTGGGGCGGATGCTGGGCAAGACGCTCATCCAGAGTCGGGCGGGTGAGATGGTGGAGCAGGCCGCTGGCAACCTCGAGCGGCTCGCGCTCGTGGCGACCGGTTGAAGGCCGGGATCGTTCGAGTGGTTCGGTCGTCCGGTAGCGGGATAGACTACCCGTGTAGCCACCGTCGAGATCCCGGGGAAAGAGCCAACTCCAGATTCGGACGCTTCACCACGCGATCTGCCGCTGCGACCGCCAGAACCTGCCCGTGGGGCCGTCGGGCGGGAGGGTGGCGAGCATGAGAGCCGTCTCGGCCGCGTCCTCGGGGCCCTCCGGGGCGTCCGCGCCGCCCATGCGCGAGCGCACCCAGCCGGGGTGCATCACGTTGACCCTGATCGGCGTGTCCTTCAGGTCGTACGCCATGGTCTTCGTGAGCGCGTTCAGCGCCGCTTTCGAGACGCGATAGCCCGTGTAGCCGCCGTCGAGCCCGCCCTCGAACTGTCCCATCGTGCTCGAGACGTTGACGACGTTGCCGCCGCCTGCCTTGCGCAGGAGCGGGAGCACGGCCCGGCAGACCCGCAGCACCCCGGTGACGTTCACGTCGAGGTGCCGCCGGAACTTTTCGAGATCGATCGTGAGGGAGTCGTCGTGACGGTCGTCCAGGATGCCGGCGTTGTTCACCAGCACGTGGACGCCGGAGGGATGGACGGACTCCAGCTCGCGGCCGAAATCCGACACGCTGTCATCGTCCCCCAGGTCGCAGCGCAACACATGGTGCTCACCGGCCGCGGGGCCGCCGATCTCGCGTCGCGCCTCTTCGCCGGACGCCGGATCGCGCACCGCGAGCACCACGGCGGCGCCTTCCTCCGCCAGGCGCTGGGCGATGGCCTTGCCGATGCCGCGGTTCGCACCGGTCACGACCGCGACCTTCCCCTGCAGCCTGCTCACACGCGGCTCGGACCGTCGACCGGGACGTAGACCCGTGCGCCGCGCTCCTTGAACTCGGCCGCCTTGGCCCGCAAGCCCACCTCGATCTCCTCCGCATCCGCCTCGCCGGCCGCGGCGGAGTCGGCGACCAGCGCGAGATCTCCCGCACCGTTCCCGTTCGCGCCGTCCAGGTCCGCGACTGCCCCGTTCCGTGCCAGCGCGGCCGCGTGCGCGCGCACGTCCTGGGTGATTCTCATCGAGCAGAACTTCGGGCCGCACATGGAGCAGAAGTGCGCGACCTTGGCCCCTTCCGCGGGCAGCGTCTCGTCGTGGTAGGCCAGCGCGGTGACCGGATCGAGCGACAGGTTGAACTGGTCTCGCCAGCGGAAGTCGAACCGTGCCCGCGAAATGGCGTCGTCCCACTCGCGCGCGCCCGGATGTCCCTTCGCCAGGTCCGCCGCGTGGGCAGCGATGCGGTAGGCGATGACGCCGGCCTTCACGTCGTCGCGGTTCGGCAGCCCAAGGTGCTCCTTGGGCGTGACGTAGCAGAGCAGGGCCGTTCCCATCCAGCCGATGTGCGCCGCGCCGATGGCGCTCGTGATGTGGTCGTAGCCCGGCGCGATGTCGGTGGTCAGCGGTCCCAGCGTGTAGAACGGCGCCTCGAGGCACCAGTCGAGCTGCTTCTCCATGTTCTCGGCGATGCCGTGCAGCGGGATGTGCCCGGGCCCTTCGCACATCGTCTGGACGTCGAACTCCCACGCGATGCGGGTCAGCTCGCCCTGCGTCTTCAGCTCGGCGAACTGCGCTTCGTCGTTCGCATCCGCGATGGAGCCCGGCCGCAGGCCGTCGCCCAGGGAGAACGACACGTCGTACGCGCGCATTATCTCGCAGATCTCGCGAAAGCGGGTGTAGAGGAAGCTCTCCCGGTGATGGGCGAGACACCACTTGGCGATGATCGAGCCGCCGCGCGAGACGATGCCGGTCACGCGGTTCGCCGTGAGCGGGATGAAGCGCAGCAGGACGCCGGCGTGAACGGTGAAGTAGTCCACACCCTGCTCCGCCTGCTCCACCAGCGTGTCGCGGTAGACCTCCCACGTGAGCTCCTCCGGGATGCCGCCCACCTTCTCCAGCGCCTGATAGATCGGCACGGTTCCGATCGGCACCGCCGAGTTGCGCAGGATCCATTCCCGCGTCTCGTGGATGTCCTTCCCCGTCGAGAGGTCCATCACGGTGTCGGCGCCCCACAGCGTAGCCCAGCGCAGCTTCTCGACCTCGTCGTCGATCGAGGAGCGCACGGCCGAGTTCCCGATGTTGGCGTTGATCTTCACCTTGAACCGGCGGCCGATGACCATCGGCTCGAGCTCGGGGTGGTTCACGTTGGCGGGAAGGATGGCCCGGCCCCGTGCTACTTCGGAGCGCACGAGCTCCACATCGACGTGCTCGCGGAGCGCGACGAACTCCATCTCCGGCGTGACCTCTCCGCGCCGGGCATAGTGCATCTGGGTCACGGGTCCCGTACCACGCAGGGTCGCGCGGAGCAGCCCCTGCGGGATCTCCGGGGCGCGGGCGCCGGGAGCGGGAACGTGGCTGCGCCCCGTCTCCACGACGTCGCCGCGCGCACGGATCCATTCGCCGCGGACAGACGGGAGTCCCTGACGCACGTCCACGCCTTGCGGGCCGCTCGTGTCGTAGACGCGCAGCGGCGCCTCGCCGCCCGACAGCTGGATCTCGCGCATCGGCACGCGCAGGCCCCGGGGCCCCGTTGCGTGGATCTTGCGCGAGCCCGGAAAGGCCGACTCGAAGTCTGACGCGTCCAGGGGGGCGACGGGTGTGAGGGAGGATGTCATCTCGGCGTCTCCGGAAACGGAAAAAGGATGGCCGGAACGACGGCGACGGAGGGATCCGATGCGGGAACGAAGAGGCGCCACCCCGTAGAACGTGGTGGCGCCCGAAAGGCTGCCGGTCGCAACGATCGACCGGGCTTCTGACGTCGCGCCGCGCTCCCTACGCCGGTGTGATCCGGATCAGGTTCCAAGGGACTGTCTCAATTCCGGCGAGCCGGAATACCCCTGGCGGCCTACGGCTGCAACATAGCGGTTTCACCCGGCCCCGCAACGCCTCCCCTCGCGGGCGGGTGCTCGAGACGAAACGTGGGCGGGACGTCGCCTTCAGCTCGAGCGGTGCGCCGCCTCCCCCCTGCCTCCGACCGGCTTCTCAGCCATCGGGAGCAGCCCCGCGCGCAGGGCTTCCAGCATCCGCGGCCCGCCCTGTCCCCACAGGAGCAGGATCGCCATCGCGGCGTAGATCGGCAGGTGCCCCACCAGCTCCCGCCAGCCGAAGTAGGCGAGGGACAGGTTGAACGGCAGCCACAGGAAGACGATCACGGCGCGCGTGAACATCCCCGACAGGACGAGCAGTCCGACCGTCAGCTCCACCGTCCCGGCCATCCCGACGAACGCTTCCGTGCCGGCATCGATGCCGAGCGCGGGGAGGAAGTTCACGTCGGGATATTCGCGCAGAAACCTCGCGGCGAGCGGCAGGTTCAGCAGCTTCTCCGTGAACGCCAGCCAGACCAGGCTGATGCCGGTGCCGGCGCGCAGCAAAGGGACCGCCAGGCCCAGCAGGCGCTCGCGCGCGCCGGCCCACGGGCCGAAGACCCGATCCACCGCGATCGGACCCCGGCCCGCGATGAAGAAGAAGGCTGCGATCCCGAGGAAGATCGTCTGCTCGATCAACCGTACAGGCCCGAAGAGGAAGAGGCCCAGCAGCCAGGTGCCGGCGAGGGCGAGGGCCGCGTAGCGGGAGAACGCCCCGTAGAAGAGCAGCAGCCCGATCCCGATCTCCAGCAGACCGACGAAGGCGTCGGCTGGCTGTGCCAGCCCCAGGTTCGGCGTGAAGAGCTGCCCGTTCACGCCGCTCACGAAGAGCGGAACGGCGGTGTGGACCGCGAGCAGGAGGGGCACCCATCCGAGCAGGAGCGCCAGTCGCTCCGGAGAGGCGCCGAGGTCCATGGGCCCGGGCAGGATCGGACGCCGGCCACGCAGCAGCCACAGCAGCCACACGACTCCCAGCACGACCACGGCCGTTCCCACGGCGGCAAGCGTCGGACCCGCGAAGAGCTGATCCCAGCGGGTCGGCAGACCCTCGTCGCTCACGAACCAGCGCTCGTGAAGGGAGGGCGCGGGCACGAGCGCAAGGGTGGGCGCAAGCGCGTGGGAGAGGGGCGGTCTCACATGGCCCCGGGCTCCCGGACCTCGTCTCGGCTGCCGCTCTTGAAGATGCGAAACAGGTACCAGAGCGAAGGCATGAGCAGGGCGGCGCCGACGGCGAGAGCCACGAGCAGGACGCGCAGGACCGAGGCGGGAGCCGCCGTGCCGGGGAACGTGAGGTCGGGCACCACCAGATGCGGGAACTGGGCTGCTCCCCATCCCCACAGGATCAGCGTCACCTGGATGATCGCGAGCGCCCGCGCTGCCGTGTAGCGCCGAACCCACAACGCGGCGATCGCGCCGACTGCCGCAGCACCGGTCAGCGCCTGGAAGGGGATCGACCACAGCCGACCTGTGAGCCCCTGATGGATCAGCGGCGCCCCCGCGGCGGACAGGACCAGGCTCGCAAAGGCGAGCACGCCCACAGTGACGGCGGCAGACAGGGCGCGGCGCCGGAAGTCCTCCTGCAGGTCGGGGTCGCGTGTCTCGAGAGTCAGGTATACCGCGGCGAGAAAGGCGAAGATGGCGAGCGTGAGCAGGCCGATCGCGAACGGGAACGGCCGGAGCCAGGGAGACACGAAACCGGTCAGCACCCGCCCGCTCGCCGGATCGGCGCGGATCGCACCCGACGCCACCGCTCCCACGCAGACGCCGAGCATGATCGGGGTCACGACGCTCGCCACCGCGAAGACGCGGCTCCAGCGGCGGTGCACGCGATCTCCAGCGCCCAGCGTGTGACCTCCGCATCGTCGTCCGGGAACCCGCCGATCCGCAGCGGCGCGCCGCGTTCCGTCTCCCACTGACCCTCCATGGCGGCGAGCTTCACCGGCTGCAGCCGCGCCACGACCTTCGAGCTGAAATCGCCGCTCACCGGCTGGAGCACCGCCGCCACGCCACCCACGGCGAGCGCGATCGCGAATGCCCGGCGGTGAAAGGGGTTCTCGCGGTCGCGCAGCAGCATGAAGGCGTGAACGGCGGCGACCGCGAAGCCGACCGAGAGATAAGCCGCGATCGTCATGTGCAGGGTCTGCGCGAGAGCGAAGGGGTTCAGCATCGCCGCGATGGGGTCGATGTCGACGGGTTTCCCGTCCACGAGGTCGAAGCCGGCCGGGGAGTTCATCCACGCATTCGCCGTCACGACGAAGATGCCCGACAGCACGCCGCTCAGCGCGACGACGACACCGGCGAGCCAGTGCATGCGCGGCGAGACGCGGTCCCAGCCGTAGAGGTAGATCCCCAGGAAGATCGCTTCCAGGAAGAACGCAAAGCCCTCCAGCGAGAAGGGCATCCCGATGATCGGCCCGGCGTAGGCCATGAACCCCGGCCACAGGAGGCCGAGCTCGAACGAGAGCACCGTACCCGACACCGCACCCACCGCGAAGAAGATCGCGGTGCCCTTGGCCCAGCGGCGGGCGAGGACGAGGTAGGTCTCCTCGCCGCGGCGCAGCCACAGGCCCTCGGCCACGACCATCAGCGCCGGCATGCCGATGCCCACGACCGCGAAGATGATGTGGAAGCCCAGGGACATCGCCATCTGGGACCGCGCCGCCAGCAGATCGCTCACGCAGACCGCCGTGCCCGCGTGCGCGCGTAGTGTCGCCGCGCCTTGGCGCGGTTGCCGCACGAGTCCATGGAGCACCAGCGACGGCTACGGTTCCTGCTGACGTCCAGGAACAGCCACCCGCAGTCGTCGCCAGCGCACAGCCGCACCCGCTTCAGATCGTCGGATGTGAGGAGCTCCGCCGCGCCACGAACGAGCGCCCAGAGCGGCCGCTCAAGCCCCGCTGCCGCCGCATCCCACCCCCATGCGAAGAGGCCGGACTTCGCCCCCTCCACGCGGGCATGCGTCAACGCGCGCGCGAGCTCGTCGTTCAAGGTGGCGAGGGAGCGCTCCGCAGGTGCGGAGCGGCCGATCGAGGCCGTCAGGATGCTGTGGATGGCCTCGCGGAGCTCGCGGGCGCGCTCGAGCACCCGCTCGCCGGCCGCGATCTCGTGGCGCGCGGTCCTTCGCAGATCGTCAGCGGCGGAGGCATCGAGCGTGCCCGCGTGCACGCACCAGTCGATAAGTCCCTCGTAGCCGAGGAGATAGTCCGTGTCGCGGGCGGGGTCCCCGACCCGCGGGTCCACGGTGTTCAGAAAATCCAGTACTGGATGACCTCCGCGCAGCCTGAGGGAGCGTGGATCGACGCCTTTCGACCGCTTCGCCTTGTCTAACTGCTCAGTTACCATTGACAGGGTGACTCCCTCCCCTGCTAATCTGCTATTCTTGGACCATCAAAAGCTTTCTTGAAAGTTACCATCGATCGAGGAACCAGCACCCGCCTCGAGGGAGGAGACCGCAGGCTGGGGATGCCGCTGGCCGAAAGGTGGAGATGGCTGCCAGAAGGCGCGCACGCTGGGTCGGACCCCCTTCGCGTGCCTCAGACCGCCCGTGCCGCCCTCCGCGTGCGGAAGAAGCCGACGAGCACGAGTCCGGCCAGGAACCCGCCGATGTGCGCTGCATAGGCCACGCCGCCGGTCTCCTCGGTCT
>JACCXV010000369.1 GCA_013696835.1 Gemmatimonadota bacterium
GGACGGGCACGTCCGATCGCTGATCGACGTTCATCGCGTGGTCGTGAGCGTCGACGCGGTCACGAACCACGTCGGCGCGCTGGGACTGCGACCGGGCACCGTCGTGGCGGCAGGCACGGGGGTGATCGCGCTCGGCATCGGCGCGGACGGCAGGTCCGCGCGGGCGGACGGCTGGGGCTACATCCTGGGCGATGACGGCAGCGGGTACCAGATCGGCCGGCGCGGCCTCGCCTCAGCGCTCCGAGAGGTCGACGGCCGAGGCGGCTCTGCGCTGCTGCGCGCGAAGGCCCAGGAGCGCTTCGGTGATCTGGAGGGCCTCTCGGTCACTGTCTACGCGGCGCCAAACCCGGTGGGCCTGGTGGCCAGCTTCTCCACCGACGTCGCGGAGGCCGCATGTGACGGTGATGCCATCGCCCGTGCCATCTGGGAGGACGCGGCCGCCGAGATCGCGCGCACCGCCCTGGCGGTCACCTCGCGCGTGTTTGAAGCCGCGGCCGTAGTCACCGTTTCGTGGACGGGCGGGCTCTTCGCTGAGGAAGAGCTCCTGCTCGAGCCATTCCGGGCGCAGGTGGCGCGCGAATGGCCAGCCGCGCAATTGTGCCCTCCGCGAGCCGACGCGCTGATGGGAGGCCTGCTGCTGGCGCGGTCGGACCTCCCGCGATCGTTCGAGGGGCTCGTGTATCGATTCAACGCACAGAAAGAAGCAGGTCGCATGAGATGACGGTTGTATCGGCGTACGGGACTGTCCTCCAGGAGACCCTGGCGCAGATCTTCGAGGCAGAGGCCAATGCCATCGAGCGAGCCGCGCAGCTCGCGTCCGAGTCGATCACCGAGGGCGGCGTCCTGCACATCTTTGGCACCGGGCACTCGCACATGGTGGCGTTCGAGGCTTTCGGGAGAGCGGGCGGGCTTGCCGCGGTCAACGCAATCGTGGACATCGCGCTCACGGCGTTCAACCACGGACGCGACGGCAAGCTCGAGCGCCTCCATGGCTACGCGGAGATCCTCCTGGAGACGGAGGATCTTCGGGAAGGCGAGGTGGTGATCGTGGTTTCGAACTCCGGGATCAATGCCGTGCCGATCGAGTTCGCGCTGGGCTGCAAGGCGCGCGGGCTGCACGTCGTGGCGATCACCAACCTGCGTCATTCGCAAGAGTCGCCGTCGCGCCACTCGTCGGGGCGCAAGCTGTTCGAGATTGCCGAGGTCGTCATCGACAACCACGGCGTGCCGGGCGACGCCGGGATCTCGCTGAGCAACGGCGAGAGCGTCGGGCCGACCTCGACCGTCGCGGGCGCGGCGATCATCGACGCGATCACTGCGCGCATCGCGGAGATCGTGGTCGAACGCGGTGTGGACAGTCCGGTACTGGTCAGCCAGAACCTGGCCGGGATGGAGGACCGCAACCGCGCATTGATCGAGCGATACCGGGACCGCTCCCGGCTCCTGTAATGGTGGCCGCCTCGGCCGACGCTCAGCAGCCGGTCGATTCATGATCAATGTGGGCTTCGGGTCCGCCGCTCTCGATCTGCCGCCCGGCCTTCCACTTGGCGGCTATCTCAACCGCGCCGGCCTCGCCACGGGCACGCACGACCCGATTACGGCGACCGCGGCCGTCTTCGGTACGCCCCCCGACGCCTGCGCCATCGTCGCGGTCGACCTGGTGGCGATCACGGAAGAGCTGGCGTTGGGCGTCCGAGATGCACTCCGGGACGAGGGTTTTGGCCACCAGGCGGTGCTGCTCGCCGCGACGCACACCCATTCCGGGCCCGGCGGCAACGAGGAGCGCCTCCCCGGCGGGTTCGGGTACTTCCGAGAGCCCATCACAGCGGCCCTTGTTGGAGCGGTCCGCAACGCCGTGCGTGGCGCGACGGCGAGCAGGGTGCCGGCGACGTTGCTGGCGTCGAACGGTCCCGTCGACGGCATCGCGAGCAACCGCTTCTTCGGTGGCGCACGCGCGCGGTCGGTGGCAGCGATCGCAGAGGCGCGGGACGAGTCGGGTCGAACGCTCGGCCTGATCGTGAACTACGCAGTTCATCCGACCGTTCTGGCGGAGGACAACCTGGAGTATTCCGCCGACTTCGTCGCGGCAGTTCGCGGGGCACTGAGCGTGCGGGTGGGCGGCGCGGCGGTGCTCTACCTCAACGGCGCTGCCGGGGACCTGAGCACACGCGGCGTCCGCCGATCGTCCACCTTCGAGGAGGCCGAGCGACTGGGGCGGCTCCTGGCAAGTCAGCTCGAGCCGCTCCTCGAGCGTGCGACTCCCGTGTCGGATTCGCCCATGCGAACACATGCCATTGATCTCAGCGTGGAGGCGCGCGAGCTACCGACGCCCTCCCAGGCTGAGTCGCTCGTGGCCTCGCTCGCCGAGCGGCTCGAGATGGTCCGAGCCGATTCGGGGCACGCGGGCGTCGAGCTCCGCGGCGCCGAGAACGACCTGGTGGGGGCGCGTGTCGCCGCGGCGATGGCACGGCAGATGCGCGGCGCGCACCGGGATCTGCGCCTGCACGGGCTGCGCATCGGCGACCTGTTGTTCCTCGGGATCCCGGCCGAGCTGTTCAGCGAGCTGGGTGAGAAGATCCGCCGGCGCTCGCCGGCGCCGTATTGCTACGTCGTTGGTTACGCAGGCGGCTACGTGGGGTACGTGCTCGCCGACGATGCAGTCGGCCAGAAGCGCTATGAGGCGCTGGTCTCGTGGGTCGCACCGGACACGGGCCGCCGCGTCGTCGAGACCGCCTTGAGACTCCAGCGAGACCTGTTCCGGGACGCCGAGCCCGCACGCTAGACGCAGGGCTGGCCCGCGAGCCGTCCGCGGCCCGCGAATCGTTGACCGGCCCTGGGCGGCCCGGAGCTGTTCTGCTTCGGCGCGCCGCAGGGCCAGCGCGGCGGGATAGTAGCCCTCCACCAGCAAGCGGTCGCCCTCGGCGAGGAC
>JACCXV010000372.1 GCA_013696835.1 Gemmatimonadota bacterium
CGCACGACCCCCGCCCCGGGGAAGCCCCTCAGCCGCGAGCCGAGGCTCGACAGCAACTGGCGCTTGGCGCGGCGCCGTTCCTCCGACGACTCGCCGCTGCCCACGATGCCGAACGTGCGCCGCTGAAGGGCCGTCTCGAACTGGCGATAAGCCTCCATCCGTGCCAGACGGGGAGACGAGGCGGACGCGAGAAGATCGTACGCGGTCGGCTGCCTGAGTAGGAGCTCCGGATACCCCAGATACGAGTCCCAAAGGATCGCAGAGTGAAGCGTGGTCCCCTGCACGCCCGCCTGGGCGCGGGCGGCGGCAGGCACGGTGCCCGCCGCGAGGCAGACGAGAGCGAGCATCTTGAGCCGAGGCCGGGTCATCGAAGTGAGTATAGGCCGGGGCTGGCAGAATTCAAGCGTTTTTCCGGCCGAATCGCTGCGTGGAAAGGACGAGCCGACCGGAATTCGTACGCCACCGGCGATCTTCAGATTCTCGGGCGAGCGCCCCCCACATCCGCCGCGGCGCGAGGCGTCACGCGGTAGCTGTCCCCGACCGCCAGATCCGAGCGGTCGAGCTGGATCACGATGGCGGTTGCCGCGCTGGGCCCCACGTCCAGCACGCGCGCGGCGCCGAGGCGGATTTCGGGAAGCTCGCGCCCCCGGGCCGCGGCCGGACGATGCACCTCGAGAAGGTCGCCGGGCGCGAGATCGGTGCCGGGCGGAAGATCCACGTAGAGCACCGCGTAGGGCTCGACGATCGCCCTGCGGTCCCGCAGCCCGATCACGCGGCCGCTCCCCGGCACTCGCTCGCCGGCCGGGAAGTTCCCGGCACGGTTGCGGACGTATTGCACCCGCTGCCCGGCCGTGACCGCGTCGAACCCTTCCGTCAGGATCGCCGAGGCCACGTCACCGGCCAGCGACATGACGGTTGCGATTCCGGTGGGATAGACGATCCTGCCGAGCGTCTCGCCCGTCTCCGGATGCTCGAGCTCTCTCGCGTCGCGATAGATCAGGACGCTGTCGCCGACTGCCGCCGGGCGCCCGTCGAAGGCAGGATCGAGGTGCAGGACGTCGAAGACGGAGAGGGAGCGCTCCGCGAGCGCGCCCTCGGTGGCCGAAGCGAGCACCCGGCCGTCGTCCTCCAGCGCGCCCGCGGGAGCGACGTATCCGGCCGCCAGCGTCAGCGTCGCCGTGTCGGTGACGTCGCCCATCCGCGCTCCGGCGGCCTGGGCGGCGACGGGGGCGGCGCAGAGCAGCATGAAGACCGCATGCAGCAGCGTGGAGGAGCGTCCGAACGCGCGCGTTTTCCCATCGGAGACAAGGTTCTGCAAGGGAGGCCTCCAGGCTGTCGTTGGGCTCACCCGTCCCATCCTCCGCTCGCATGCAAGACGGCTGCCGCGGCCGTCCACCTGGACCCGCCGGGGCCGCTCCCTCAGAAGGGAAGGTCGTCTTCGACCTCGTCCGCAGTCTCCGGAAAGTCGTCGAAGGTCCCGCCCGTCTCAGCACCTGCTTCGGCCTGCCCCCCGCCGTCACCTGCGCCTGCCGGGCGCCCGCTTCCGGCCCGTTCCCGCCGGGGGCTCGAACCGCCGGATGATCCACCCTCGCCGCGACCGCCCAGCATCACCATCTCGTTCACGACGATGTCGGTCGTGTACCGTTTCTGGCCGGTCTTGTCCTCCCACTGCCGGGTCTGGATGCGCCCCTCGAGATAGACGGTCGACCCCTTCCGCAGGTACTCCTGCGCGATCTCCGCCAGCTTGTTCCAGACCACGATGTTGTGCCATTCCGTGCGTTCCTGGTCCTTCCACTTCTCCGTCGTCGCGAGCCTGAAGCTGGCGACCGACTGCCCCCCCTGGGTCTGCCGCATCTCGGGATCGGCTCCGAGATTCCCGACGAGGATCACCTTGTTGACACCTCTGCTCGCCACCGCGCCCCCTCCTTTCGGTTCCGCATCGCCGTTCCCCTTCGGTCAACCTACGCGCGCCCACCCCCCCGCCTCAACTCCATGGCCGCTGCTCGACGTTCGCACGCCATCCCCGCCCGGCGTGGCTGCGCCAGCCGGGCCCGCGCGCGTGTCAGATCCGGCGCATGAAGCGTTCGCGCCAGACACGCTGCAGCAGCCCGACGGCGATGAACGACGCCAGCAGGAAGGAGCCCCCGTAGCTGAAGAACGGCAGCGGCAGGCCCGTGATGGGCATCATCCCGACGGTCATCGCGACGTTCACCGCCATGTGCGTGGCGAAGAGCGCGACCAGTCCGAAGGCGACGGTCGACCCGAACGCGTCGCTGGACGACTGCGCGATGCGGATGCCTTCGTTCAGGAACAGGCTGAAGAGCACCAGCGCCACGGCCACACCGACGAACCCCATCTCTTCGCCGACCACGGAGAAGATGAAGTCGGTGTGCTGCTCGGGGAGGAATGCGAGCCGCTTCTGGCTGCCCTGTAGGAAGCCCTGCCCGAGCAGTCCCCCCGAACCGACCGCCACCTGCGACTGCAGGATGTGCCAGCCGGCGCCGCGGGGATCGGCTTCCGGCTCGAGGAAGACGAGCAGGCGCTTCTGCTGGTATTCCTCCAGCGTGTTCCAGAGCGGGAGCGTCACGACCCCCATGATCACATTCATCGTCACGGTGTAGATCGTCTCCATCCACGAGGGCTTCGCCAGCCACAGCAGGATGCCGATGCCCACGATGAACGTGGACCAGAGCGCGAACGAGAACGACAGCAGGAGGCTGACGAGCGGCGACAGCAGCAGGAAGAGCAGCAGCGGCGGCGCCCCTCCCCAGAACAGCATCGCCACCAGGATGGCCCCGAAGACGATGCCCGTTCCGAGGTTGGGCTGCAGCACGACCAGCAGGCAGGGGATGGCAGCCACGGCACACGGCCACGCCAGGTCGCGGAAACTCTCCAGCCCCCGCCGGCGGACAGCGAGCGTTCGAGCGAGGAAGAGGATCACGCCGAGCTTGGCGAACTCGGAAGGCTGCAGCTGCTGGCCGCCGAGGTGGATCCAGCGATCCGGCCCGCTCGAGCTGGAGAACAGGAAAGGGAGCACGAGAAAGCCGAGCGACAGCAGGTACACCGGCCCCGCGACCTTCTCCAGCACGCGCAGGGGAATGCGCATCGTGAGCCACATCGCGAAGATCCCCATGAAGGCCCATACGAGCTGCTTCTGGTAGGCGTCGCTGATCGCCACCCGGCCGGTCGCGAGCTGGCCGGCCGAGTAGATGAAGGTGATGCCGGCGGTGAGCAGCAGTCCCGCGAGGCCGAGCAGCAGGACGTTCGTCTCGCCATCGAGCCTCCTCAGGGTGCCGACACGGCGCGCGGCGCGAGCCCGTCCTCGGCGAGAGCTTCGAGCGTCGGAGCACCGACCTCGTCCAGGTAGGTCTCGACCAGCGTCTTCACGATCGGGGCCACGGTGCTTCCGTGCTGGCCCTCCTCGACGACGAGCGCCACCACGATGCGCGGATCCTCAACCGGGCCGTAGCCCACAAACCAGCCGTAGTCCTCCTCCCCCACGAACTGCGCCGTCCCCGTCTTGCCCCCCATGGAGTAGCGCAGCGGAGTGCGGTGGGTGGCGGCGTAGGCCGTGCCGAACGGGCTCATGGCCACGGCCGCGAGCGCCTCCTGCAGGACGGCGAGGTTCGCGTGGGAGAGCGGCAGCTTCCCTACCAGCGTGCGGCTTCCGGGATCCCGCTCGTCTCGCAGCAGGCGCGGCTGCAGCAGGTCGCCCCCGTTGACCAGCGCGGCGTAGAACTGCGCCATCTTGAGCGGCGTCTGGGAGATCTCGCCCTGTCCGATGGCGAGGTTCAGGATCACGCCCGGCCCCCAGCCGCTCTTGCCGTAGCGCTCGTCGAACCACTCCGCCGAGGTCGGGACGATCCCCGCGCGCTCCTCGTGCAGGTCGATGCCGGTCTCCGCGTTGAACCCCCAGGCCACGAGGTGCCTCGTAAACTGGTCGAGCCCGAGGCGCAGTCCGAGCTGGTAGAAGTAGCCGTCGCAGGACTGCGCGATCGCCTGCATCAGGTTCAGCGAGCCATGCCCTCCGGGCCGCCAGCAGCCGAACCAGCGCCGGCCGAACTGGTAGCCCCCGCGGCACGGCACCGGCATGCGCGTATCGGCCGTGGCCTCGCCGAGCTCCAGCGCCATGGCGGCCACGGCCAGCTTGAACGTGGAGCCGGGCGGGTAGCGCGACTGGATGGCGCGGTTGTAGAGCGGCCGCTCGGGGTTCTGAACGACGCTCTCCCAGGTGCTGCGGCTGATGCGGCCGGAAAAGAGATTGGGATCGTAGGTGGGGCTGGAGTACAGCAACAGGAGATCCCCGTTGCGCGGGTCGATGGCGATGACCGCCCCCTTCATGCTGTCCGGAAAGGCCTCCGCCGCCGCCCGCTGGAGGTCCAGATCGATCGTCAGGTGCAGGTCACGGCCGCGCGTGGGCGCCTGGAACGAGTTGGCCCCGTACGGCCCCACCAGGCGACCCAGCGCGTCCACCTCCTGGTACTCCGCGCCCTTCGAACCCCGCAACTCCCTCTCGTACCGCAGCTCGAGCCCACCCTGCCCGATCAGGTCGCCCGGCGCGTACGCGGGACGGCTCTCCTTGAGCTCCTCCTCGCTGATCTGCCCCACGTAGCCGAGCACGTGCGCGGTCTCGGGCCCGAAGGGATAGACGCGCTTCGGCTTGTACTGGATCAGGAGCCCGGGGATCTCGTTCCGGCGCTCCTCGAGGTTCGAGAGCGTGCGGTAGTCGAGGTTGTTGTCGAGCAGGATCGGCTGCCCGGGCGCGACGCGGCCCTGCTTCAGCAGCTCGCGCACCTCATCGGGCGTGAGACCCAGGACCGGGCCGGCCACGGCCATCGAGCGCGCGAGTGTGGCCGCGCTCGCCGGCAGGAGCGACGCCGAGTAGGCCGGGAGGTTCTCGGTCAGGATCTCCCCGTCGCGGTCGTAGATGAAGCCGCGCGGGGCGGTGAGCGGCAGGATCCGCACCTTGTTGGCGAGCGACTTTTCGCGGTACTCGCGGACCCGAAGGATCTGGGCCCGGAAGAAGGCAAGGATGAGCACGCAGAACGCGGCGCCCAGCACCCAGCGCGCGATGCGCGCCTTGTAGTTGCGACTCACGGCGTCGAACGGCGGCGCGGACTTCAGGAAGAACGAGGAGCGCACGGCGGGCCGGGTCCTGGAGGTCAGTCCTTGACTGCGCGGAAGAGCAGGCCACCCACGGCGGCGGTGTAGAGCGCGGCGAGCGGGACCTCGTAGAAGAAGCGCTGCTCGAACAGCTCGAAGCTGCCGCCGTAGGCGAGGAGCGCCGTCACGAGTCCCGTGAACAGGCCCGCACCGGCGAGCAGGATCACGTCCAGGAACGGCAGGTCGAGGTACAGCGACTGCTTCATCTTCCCCAGACCGAAGCCGGCCATAGTGAACGCCAGGGCGTGCATGCCGAAGTGGTCCAGCCGCATGGCGTCGACGTTGAGGCCCAGGACGAAGCCCAGGGCGCTTCCCCAGAGCGGCCCCCAGCGCAGGGCGCTGTAGACCAGCGCCATGAGATAGAAATCAGGCGCCACCGCGCCGATGGCGATGCGCGGCGCGAGCAGCAGGTGTCCGAGGAGGAACAGGACCAGGAGCAGGGCGAAGCGGGCGCCGGAGTGGAAGGAGAGCTGGTCCGGTGCCCCGCGCAGGCTCGCGACCCGTGCCGCGCCCCAGGCGCTCACGCCCGACGGGTGCCGCTCACGGGATCGGCTGCGGCTCGGCGGAAGCGGCTAGGCTGTCGCCGCCGGCCCCCTGCGAAGCCAGCGCTGGCGGCGTGTCGACCCCCGGCCAGAAGAGCGCCGACGGTCCGGGCTGGGCTCCCGTGTCATCCACCCGTCCCTGCACGAGCACGAACACCGAGGTGACACGGCTCAGGTCCACCGCCGGCACGATCGGGTCGTTCTTCTGCAGCTTGAGCCGGTCGTCTTCCCGGACGCGGGTGATGCGACCGATCGGCACCCCGCGAGGAAAGACGGGGCCGATGCCTGAGGTGACGACGACGTGCCCGGGTCTCGCTCCCGAGCGCATCGGGACGATCAGCTCCAGCTCCCCGCGGGCGGTTGCCGCCGCGATGCCGAGCTCCGGATCCTTCCCGGTGAGCGCCATCGCGCTCGCCCGGAAGTCGGGGTGCCGGAGCGTGAGCACGAGCGTCGCGTGGCGATCGGTCTCGGCTGTCTTCCCGACGATGCCGTCGGGCGTGACGACCGGCAGGTTGGGACGCACGCCGTCGCGAGACCCCTTGTCGATGAGGAAGGAGCGCGGGTACCCGTCCCCCGAGCTGCCGATCACCTCGGCCGCCAGCAGCGCCACGGGCTGGCGGTCGCGGAACGACAGCGCCTGCCGCAGGCGCAGGTTCTCGACGCGCGTCCAGCGCAGCTCCGAGAGCTCGAGTGCCCGGCGCTGGAGGTCGGCGCGCAGCCGCTCGTTCTCGCCGCGGAGCCCGACGTAGCTCTCCACGTCGTCCTTGACCAGGAGCACGGGCAGCAGGAAGGCACGATTCACGCTGCGAGCCACGCGCGCCGACGTTCGGGCTGGAAGCGTCAGCGCTCCGACCGAAAGGAGGCAGAGGAGCAGGCACACCACGTACTCGCGCTTCTCGAGCAGGCGGCGCAGGGGGTCAGTCCCTTCGCGACAGGGTGAGCACGCTGCGGTACTTCTCGGGCTCGTCGAGGATGCGTCCGGTTCCCCGCACGACGCAGGTGAGCGGGTCCTCGTCCACGTTGATCGGCAGGTTCGTCTCCTCGCGCAGCAGGGCGTCCAGCCCGCGCAGCAGCGATCCGCCTCCCGTCATCACGATGCCGCGGTCCACGATGTCCGATGCGAGCTCGGGCGGCGTGCGCTCGAGGGCGGCCCGCGTCGCCTCCACGATGGCCATGATGGGCTCCTGAAGGGCCTCCCGGACTTCGCTGGAATGGATCTTCACCGTCTTGGGGATCCCGGAGACGATGTCGCGGCCCTTGACCTCCATCTCGCGCTCCTCCCCCAGCGGATAGGCTGAGCCGATCTGGATCTTGATGGTCTCGGCGGTCTGCTCGCCGATGGCCTGGTTGTAGTTCTTCTTGAGGAACTGGACGATCGCGTCGTCGAGCTCGTCGCCACCCACGCGGATCGACATGTCGCTGACGATCCCCGAGAGGGCGATCACCGCGATCTCCGTCGTCCCGCCACCGATGTCGATTACCATGTTCCCCGTGGGGGTCTCCACGGGCAGGCCCACGCCGATGGCGGCAGCCATTGGCTCGTCCACGAGGTAGACCTCCTTGGCGCCTGCGGATTCCGCGCTGTCACGCACCGCGCGCTTCTCGACCTCCGTGATGCCCGAGGGCACGCAGACGATGACCTTGGGGCGCATCGGCAGCAGGCGCTTGCGGAGGACGCGCTCCAGGAAGTGGCGCAGCATCTTCTCGGTGACCTCGAAATCGGCGATCACGCCGTCCTTCAGCGGGCGGATTGCCTCGATCTTGTGCGGGGTGCGGCCGAGCATCTTCTTCGCGGCGAGGCCGACGGCCTTCACCTCCTTCGTGTCGCGGTCCAGCGCGACGACGGAAGGCTCGTTCAGGACGATGCCGTGGCCCTTGACGTAGATCAGCGTGTTGGCGGTGCCGAGGTCGACCGCCACCTCGTTGGCGAGGAACCCGCCCGAACCCGATCGAAACAGACCGAAGGCCATCGTATTCCGTTGCGGAGGAAAACAAAAAAAGGGGTCAGCCGGTTTCCCCGCCCACGCCCTGACGTAACTGCTAACTCAAACGCGCCGAAAAAGATCGGACGTGCCGGCCAACGTAGGGACTAGGCGGGCCGCGGCGCAAGGAAGGCGGTGCCTGCGCGTGTCACGGAACTCCCTTCGCGGCCCCCTTCGCGGCCCCCTCCCGATACGCAGCGGCGGGACGCGGGTCTGCCATGCCCGCGTGGCGCTGGCTGAGGCGCCAGAGGAAGTCCATCTCCACGCGCGTGGTCTGGACTGCGAGACGGGCTTCCAGGATCAGCAGCGCGCTGCCGTACAGCAGCAGACAGGCGCCTGCCAGCCCGGGCAGCACCGGGATCCACTCCTGCGGAGCCCCCGTCACCCCGACCAGGCCGATGGCGACGCTCGTCAGCACGAACGTTCCGAGAGCGACGTAGAAGACGCTGAGCGTCCGCTGCAGCAGGCGCGCGCGGCTGGTCAGCTTGTCGAACTGCAGCAACGTGACCCGCCGCCGCTCGTCGAAGACATCGGGATTCACCTCCTCCGAGCCGGGCTCCTCGAACTTGTCCGAGAGTGCGCGCACGCGGTCCACGACGCGCCCGAGGCGCACGGACGTCGAGAGGATCAGCGTCCCGCACGCCGACATGAGAACGGCGGGCGTGATCATGGCGGTGAGGACGCCGAGGCCCTGCGCCAGGCTCTGCACGTCAGGCGCGATGCGGGATCACCGCAGCCCCGTGTGTCCGAACCCGCCTTCGCCCCGCTCGCTCGGCGGCAGCTCCGCCACCTCGCGCGGCCGCACCCGCGCCACCGGAGCGATGACGAGCTGCGCGAAGCGCATGCCGCGCTCGATGCGGACCGGCTCCTCGCCGAGATTCACGACGATGACCTTCAGCTCGCCCCGGAAGGGCGAGTCGATGGTGCCCGGGGCGTTCGGCACCGCCAGGCCGTGGCGCAGGGCGAGGCCGCTGCGCATCCGCACCTGCCCCTCGTAGCCGTCAGGAATGGCGAGCGCGAACCCCGTGGCCACCGCCGCGCGGGCGCCGGGCTGGATCTCGAGATCCTCGGCCGCGTGCAGGTCCAGGCCGCTGTCGCCACGGTGCGCGTACGCGGGGAGCGGGAGGTCGTTGCCGGGGAGCCGGCGAAAGGGAAGCTCGAACCCGCGCTCGCCACGGGGTTGGAGATCGGCCGCGGCCGTTCCGCCGGACAGCTCAGGCATGGGTCCGTCTCCTCTCGTCCGCCGCCAGCAGCGCGCCCGGGTCGACGTACGCGAGCCCGAAGGCCTCCGCGACACCGGGGTAGGTCACCTTGCCCTCGACCACGTTGAGCCCGAGCCGCAGACCGTCGTCCTTCCTGCACGCCTCGCGCCAGCCGGCGCGGGCGAGCCGGCGCGCGTATGGAAATGTCGCGTTCGTGAGCGCGATCGTGCTCGTACGCGGGACCGCGCCGGGCATGTTCGCGACGCAGTAGTGGATCACGCCGTCCACGACGTACGTGGGATCCTCGTGCGTGGTGGGGCGGGTCGTCTCGATGCAGCCGCCCTGGTCCACGGCCACGTCCACGATCACGGAGCCTTCCTGCATCGTCGCCAGGTCGGTGCGCCGGACGAGGTGCGGCGCCTTGGCGCCGGGCAGGAGAACCGCGCCCACCAGCAGGTCGGCAATCCGGATCCC
>JACCXV010000385.1 GCA_013696835.1 Gemmatimonadota bacterium
GCCACGGCCCCCGGGGTACTCCCCGACTCCACGCCGCGCGCCGGGGACCTGGCGCCAAGCGGCGCCGCAATCGACTACGAGCCGCTCGATCTCAAGCTGCTGGCATTCACCCGCGCGCTGCCACGCCCGCGTGATCCGCTGCTCGGCGTCCAGGACCGGCTGGCCGCGTCCCGGGCCGACGCCGTCGCAGGGGACCGTGGACGCGGAGCCGCCGCCCGCTCGCGTGCCGACATCGAGCGGCAGCGGGAGCGGGAAGCCGGCCTCGAAGACGCAGCGGGCGATTCCGTTGCCGCGCGGGCGGGGACCGAGGATCTGGACGCCGACGCGGACGACCTTCCCGCCGGGCTCGACGGCCCCGCAAGCGGCGACGCTCTTGAGGGCGAGACGGACCGGGACGGGACCGGAGCGCCCGGCGGGCTCGCGCCGGACGACCCCTTCGCTCCCGGAACCGGCACGCGGGACGGAGGGCGTCCTGATTGACGGCGCCGCGACGCGCACGGCGGTGGCGGATGCTACGGTGATGGGGGCGCAGAAGGCCGGCGCGGCGCACGAGCCGGCTGCGCCGACGTGCGTGCCGGGCGGACAAATTCCCGGGTCAGGCGGTCGAAATCCCGCACCGGGTGGGGTCAGCCTCACGCACGCCGCGCTCGCGGGCCGCGAGCGCGTGGGACTCGACAGCTGGTTCCTGCACTTCGACGTGCCGGAGCTCGCCTCGCGCATCCTGCCCGGGCAGTTCCTGATGGTCGGCATGCGCCCCCCCGCCACCTTCCTCAAACGCCCCTTCAGCGTCGCCGACGCCGCGGACGGGAGGATCACGCTCCTGCTGCGCTCCTACGGAGAGGGCACGCTGGAGATGTCGCGGCGGCGCATCGGGGATCCTTTCGAGCTGTTGGGTCCCTTCGGACGGGGATTCCGGCTCGACGCGCCGGCAGCTCGGGCGGTGATGATCGCCGGCGGCATCGGCCTGGCTCCCTTCTACATCCTCGCCCGCCGGCTCAAGGAGCTCCCGACCCCGCCGCAAGTATGGCTCGTGTACGGTGAGCGTTCGCGCGAGGCGGTCACGGCAGGCGTCGAGCGCGTCCTACACTTCGATCGCGTCCTGACCTACACGGAAGACGGCAGCGCGGGGGAGCGCGGCAACGCGGTGGACGGCTTCCGGCGCCTTGCGGCCGCCGGGGAGTTGACCGGCGCACGGCTCTATGCCTGCGGACCGCACCGCATGCTCGAGGCGCTGGAGGTCGAGCGCGAGCGTCTGGGCACTCCCGCCGAGTACTCGATGGAGGAGCGCATGGGCTGCGGATTCGGCATCTGCCAGGGATGCGCCGTTCCGGCCAATCCCGCGCATTCCGCGCAGGCCTATCACCTGCTCTGCAAGGCCGGTCCCGTGATGGATCCCACGCGGGTGCTGTGGTCCCACCCGGCGCTGCCATGAGCGGCGGATCGGCCGCGAACCTGGCCGTCGAACTGGCTGGGGTTCGCTTTCAGAACCCGGTCTGGGTGGCCTCGGGCACCTTTGGCTACGGCGATGACTTCCAGACCATCTTCGACGTCTCGCGGCTCGGGGCCGTGGTCACGAAGACCCTCTTCCTGGGGCCGCGCGACGGCAACCCGCCACCGAGGATCGCCGAGGTCGGCGGAGGCATGCTTAACTCCATCGGCCTCGCGAACATCGGCTGGGAGGCGTTCCGCGAGCGCAAGGCACCATGGCTGCGGCAGCACCTGCCGCCGGCGCAGCTGGTCGTGAACGTCGCGGGCAACACGGCCGAGGAGTACCGCGAGGTGGCACTGCGCGTCGACGCAGCGCGCGCGGAGGTCGGGGCGGCCGCGCTGGAGCTGAACATCTCCTGCCCGAACGTCAACGAGGGCGGCACGAACATCGGCTGCGACCTGCGCCTCACACGCGAGGTCCTGCGCGAGGTGCGGGCGGTGACGTCCCTGCCGCTGCTGGTCAAGCTCTCCCCCAACAACGCCGACCTCGTTCCCTTCGCTCGCCTGGCCGAGGAGGAAGGGGCCGACGGCGTCTCCCTGATCAACACGCTCTACGGCATGACCGTGGACCTCCACTCGCGCAGGCCCTTCCTCGGCCACGGGTCGGGTGGCCTCTCCGGCCCCAGCCTGCTCCCGGTGGGCGTCTTCTGGACCTACAAGGTGCACCAGGCCGTGCGCATCCCCATCGTGGGGATCGGCGGCATCGCCCGCGCGGAGGACGCACTGCAGTACCTCATGGCCGGCGCGCGCGCGGTCCAGGTCGGTACGGCGAGCTTCCTGAATCCCTTCGCGAGCCTCGAGGTGATCGACGGCATCGCCCGCTTCCTGGACAGGCACAGGATGGACCTCGAGGAGCTGATCGGCGTGGCCCATGAGCGGCGGCCCCAGAACGTCCCCGCGGCGGCGGCGGCGGTTTGAGCCACCCGTGAATGCCGCCGGTGTGCGCGCGGGAGTCGAGGGCGTCCCCCGCTGGCGCCCGCGCGTTGCCGGGGAGAGGATCTTCGTCGCGCTCGACGTGCCGGGGCGGGAGGCCGCCATGGCCCTGGCGGACCGGCTCCCGCCAGAGCTCCCCGGGGTGAAGGTCGGGAGCGTGCTCTTCACACGCGCCGGTGGCGACGTGGTGCGCGAGCTGAAGGGCGCCGGCCGGAGGGTGTTCCTCGATCTGAAGTTCCACGACACGCCGCAGACCGTGCACGGCGCCGTCGCCGCCGCGGTCGAGCTGGGCGTCGACCTGGTGACGGTGCACGCCTCTGGCGGCGCGCGCATGCTCGAGGCGGCCCGCGAGGCGCGCGGAGAGGCTCCGCTCACGCTCCTCGCCGTGACGCTGCTCACGAGCCTTGCAGGTAGGGACGCCGCGGCGATCTTCGGCCCCGGCCTCCTCTCGCTGGCCGAGCAGGTGGACCGCCTCGCCGACCTCGCCGCGGACTGCGGCATGGACGGCGTGGTCACGTCGGGCGAGGAGACCGCGCGCATCAAGGCCCGCCACCGGGAGTCGCTCCTGGTGCTGACTCCGGGCGTCCTGCCGGAGTGGTCGCGGGTGGACTATCGTGACCAGGCGCGGGTGACCACTCCCCGCGAGGCGCTCGAACGCGGAGCGGACCTGATCGTGGTCGGCCGCGCGATTCACGGCGCCTCCGATCCCGCGCAGGCCGCCCGGCGCCTGCTCGAGGAGGTCCAGGCGGTGGAGGTCTCGTGATCCCCGGACGGGGGTCGCTCGCCGCCGAGGAGGTGCTGGACCGGTTCCGTCGCCGGGGGGCCCTGCTCGAGGGCCATTTCCTGCTCTCCTCGGGTCTGCACAGCTCCGTGTACTTTCAGAGCGCCCTCCTGCTGCAGCATCCCGCGGATGCGGAGGCTCTGGGGTGCGCGCTCGCAGAGCGCGTGCGCGAGCAGCTCCAGGCCTCTCCCGGTGCCGAGTCCGCGCAACTGGTGATCGCCCCCGCGCTGGGGGGCATCGTGATCGGGCACGAGCTGGCGCGAGCGCTCGGCATTCGTTCGCTGTTCGCAGAGCGGCAAGCGGGACGCATGGCCTTGCGGCGCGGCTTCCGCATCGAGCCGGGCGAGCGAGCGGTCGTGTGCGAGGACGTTGTGACCACCGGAGGCTCCGCCCGGGAAGTGGCGGACCTGGTGCGGCGGGAGGGGGGCGACGTGGCCGTCACGGCGGCGCTGGTCGACCGGGGGACGACGCTCCGCAGCGGGATGCCGGTGGCTGCCCTCGCGCGCCTGGCGGCCCCGACGCACGAGCCGGCCGAGTGCCCGCTGTGCGCCGCAGCCGTTCCGCTGGTCAAGCCTGGCAGCCGGCAGGACCCCCCTCGGCAGGGGGAACAATGACCCATCCTTCAGAGTAGACATCCCCATGCTGAGCACGTACCTGCCCTGTCCTCGTCACGGAAGCGAATGCTGACATCCCGGTGGTTCCCCGCGGCGGTGCTCTTCCCCCTCGCGCTCCTCGCCGCCTCCGAGCGCGCGAGCGGCCAGGAGGTGCAGCTCGTGCCGTT
>JACCXV010000409.1 GCA_013696835.1 Gemmatimonadota bacterium
CTCCGGCGAGGCGCTGAGGACCGCCGCGCGGCCGCCGTCGAGATAAGCCGCGAACGGCGCGGGATTCGCGGCGCGCAGACGGCGGTAGAGCGCGAGCGGCGCGTCCGCGCAGGGCTGCGAGAGCCGCTGCGAGAGGTTCACCTGAAACACGTCTCCCGCCAGCACGTACTCCCGGCAGCGTGCGACCGCCTCGAGGTACCGGTCGCGAGAGAACGTCGAGCGCACTCCCGGCACTCCCGGGACCGGATGCGTGATCGGCGCCTCGGGACCCGCTGTGGGGGTCTCCTGCACGCGAGATCTCGCCGTGCGGGCGGAGGACCCACGGCCACCCAGCCGCGCGAGGACCATCTCGATGCGCTCGGCCGCGCGCATGGAACGTCCTGGCCCGTCCGGCTCCGGCAAGCCCGTCGAGATTACCCACGCCCGGCCCGTGCGGTGGTCCCATGCGAGGGTCCAGTCGAAGAAGCCGAGTCGCATGTCCGGCAGCTGGAGGTCGTCGAACCGCGGCGGCGGGACGCGTTCGAGATGGTGGAGCAGGTCGTATCCCAACCAGCCGATCACGCCGCCACGGAAGGGGGGCAGGCCGTCGCCCGCGACCCCGCCCGCGCGCCCGCCCGTGCGCTCACCTGCGCCAGCCGTCTCGGCGGCCGCCGTGGACCATCGGCGCAACTCCGACTCGAGCACGTCGAAGGGGTCCGCGTCGACTTCCCCGGCCGAAGCGCCCGGGCCACACCGGCGCACACGCCTGCCCTTTGCCTCCAGCGTCAGGAACGGATCGGCGGACAGGAAAGACCATGCGGCGAGATCTCCGTGATCTCCGACGCTCTCCAGCAGCGAGCAACCGGGCAGGTCTGCGAACGCCTCGCAGGCGTCGACGGGCGCGGGCGCGGCCGCGATCTCACGTACGCGCATCGATCGCCTCCCCGGACGCATCGGCCACAGCGGCGTTCCGTGAGCCCCGCGTGAGCCGTACGTGCTCCTTCAGAGGGTCGTCGGGCGGCGTGAGATAGCCCCACGACAGCGATCCCTCCTGGCGATACGTCTTGCCCAGCACGATGGCGAGCTTCGCCTTCGCGAGCTCCTTTCCGAGGTAGAACGCGTGCGTCGCCTCGTCCACGCCGAGCTGATCGAAGATGTCCTGGATCTCGGTCCCGGTGACGAACCGGTCGCGGTTCAGGACCGTGATGCGGTGCTCGTCCGCGAAGATGCGGTAGTTGGGATCTGTGATGCGGCTCTGGAGCTCTCGCAGCTCCTCCTCGCTGTAGGACAGCACCTCCGCGTCCTTGACCGTGAGCAGGCGGTCATCCAGATGCTTGGGCAGCTGCCCCTGCCGCAGGGCGTAGTGCATCAGCCGGCGTGCGACGTCGAGCTCGCGAACGGTGCCGCGCGCCCACGGAATCACCTCGGTCGCGAGCACCCAGCGGATCCCCGCCTCCTGGCAGAACCCGGCGAGCACGGCATTGACGCCGGTGGTGTCGGCGTCGAGCAGCTCGCTCACGTTCGCGGTGCCCATCAGGATCTCCGCCGCGGGATGGCGATCGCGCAACGCGAGATAGCGTCCCAGGGCGCGCGCAAACCCGAAGCCGATCGGGTCCAGGATGGAGTCCAGGATGCAGGGGCGGCCCCAGTCCTCGAGGCGCTCGATGGTCGGCTCCATCGTCTCCAACCCCCCACCGGCGTCGGGCAGAACGACGTAGGTGGCGGGCACGTCGCGCGCGACCTCAACGTTCCCCGAATTGACGCTGAGCACGATCTCCGCTCCGGCGCCCACCGCGGTCTCGATCTCGCCCGTGTCGAAGGTGTCGATGCTGACTCGGTGGCCGCGCTCCCGCAGGCCGCGAACGATCTCGCGCAGGTTGGGGAACGGCTGACCCGGCGTGCAGCCGACGTCGATGACCTCGGCCCCGCTGGCCGCGAAGTAGGCGGCGCGCTCGAACAGCGCCTCCGGCTCCCACGCCGGCGCGTTGTTGATCTCGGCCAGGATCTGCAGGTCGTAGGCGCCATACTCGCGCCGCGCTGCGGCGAGGCCGAAGTGCTCCGGAATCCTGCGCAGATCGGCCGGCCCCTTCTCGGTGCGCACTCCCAGGGCTCGCTCCAGCACCGCGGGATCGCCCTGGCAGAGGCCGGGGAGCAGGATCAGGTCGACGCCGGCGGGAAGCGAGAGATGGCGGGCGATCCAGCGCGGAGTCATTAGCGCCGCGACGGTGATCCCCAGCACGGCGACCTCCGGCTCGATCCCCGCCGGAAGCGCGCCGAGCGTATCGCGCAGCGCGCGCTCGGCCAGCTTGCCGGTCACGAAGAGGACGCGCACGCGGGGAGCCTCGGGAGACGACGGGGCAACTACGGGGAGGAGCGGGCGCCGGCCCCCGCGTTCCGGGGGCGGCGGGTCACTTCGCGTGCACGAACTTGTTCGGCGTGCCAGTGAGGGTACCCCCGGGCTCCGGCCGCCAGAGCGCCACCTCGTCGATCTTCCTTGCCAGCGAGAAGTCGTTGTCCGTGACCCCCCCGGAAGCGTGGGTCTTGAGCTTCACCCACACCTTGCCCCAGGTCACCGCGAGGTCAGGGTGATGGTACGCGGCCTCCGCGAGGTATCCGATGGCGTTGACCAGCATGAGCGTCGTCGGCCAGCCGTCGGTATTGAACTTCTTGCGTATCCAGCCCTCCTCGAGGTACCAGCCGGGAAGATCCTTCAGGCGCTCCTGGATCTCCTCGTCCGAGTACGTCCTCAGCTTCTGCTCTGCCGCCATGCCGCCACTCCATCCGAGGTTCGGACTGCCGAGGTGAAACCTAAGCCGCGCATCCGTGGCGGCAACGCACACGCACTCTGAAAGCGGGGCGCAGGGCGACCGCTCCCCGACCCGTGGAACTCAGGACGCAGGGGCTGGAACGATCGAGTCTGCGAAACGTCTTTTCCTTCCTCAACGCGGGGCGCGTCAGGTGATCCAAGCCGTGGACTTCCGTACGACGACCCACTCGGATCCGCGAAGCTCGAGCGTCACGTCCACCGTCTCCATCCACATTCCGCCACCGGGCATCTCCGGCCCAGGATCAGACCGCGTAGTACCTACGATCTCGACGGAGACTCGCACCGTGACCGGTTGCAGTTCGAGGCCGATCGATGTCCGAGGCGGCAGAAAGGAAATTTGTCTCTTCGAGGGATGGTCGACCCCGCACGAAGTGTCGCCCTGGTTGCAAATGCGGGCGCTCACTCCTCTTCTTGCCAAGCGGTCGAGAAAGGATCGGGGAAGGGCGGGAGAGAGCAGAAACGTGTAACTCTCCGGGTTTTCGAGCGAAGGATCGACCGGCAATAGACGAATGTCGGGATTGCTCTCCTTCGCGGACTTTCCCTCCTCCCACTCCATGAACCTCCAAGCCTCTCGATCATTCTCATAATGCATGAGAATGGCTTCGTAAACCCGCAGGAGCTCAGTCGAGTCCGCCAGCTCCTGGGCACGCGAGGAATGCTGCGATACCGTCAGGAAGAACAGAGCCAAGGGGACGGCGCACGATGCTCGAACTGTTACGTGACACGAGAAGGGATGCCATGGATCACGAGATCCACAGGCAGCTCTGCTGCAGCCCCTCATCCCATCACCTTCCCGCCGTCGATGCGGATCGTCTGACCCGTGATGTAGCCCGCCTCATCGGACGCCAGATACAGAGCGGCATTCGCGACGTCCTCCGGCGTGCCCCAGCGCCGCAGCGGGATGGACGACGCCACCCGCTCGTACAGGCCCCTGTCGATCCCCGCGCCGTAGGCGGTCTCGATCCAGCCCGGGGCGACGACGTTCACACGCACCGTGGGAGCAACCCGCCGCGCGAGGTTGCGGCTGAACGCCTCCACGCCTCCCTTGGTCGCCGAGAACGCCTCCGCGATCACGCCCTCGGTTCCGGCCGCGTCGTGGTCCCAGGACATGTTCACGATGCAGCCGGACCCCTGCCGCAGCATCCGCTCCGCCACCGCCCACGAGCACAGCACGCTGCCGCGCAGGTCCACCTCGATCACGCGCTCGAGCTTCTGGGGGGGGCTGAGCATCCCGCCCTCTCCGGTCAGGATGTCGGCGCCGGCAATGTTCATCCAGACGTCCAGCCCGCCCAGCGCGCGCTCCGCCTCCTCCACGAGCCGCTGGATCGCGGCTGCGTCGGCCATGTCCGCGGAGATGGTCGTGGCCCTGCGGCCCAGGGCGCGGATCTCCTCCGCGACCTCCTCGGCGGCGGCGTGAGAGCGGCCGTAATGCACGACCAGGTCGGCTCCCTCCCGCGCCAGCGCGAGCGCGGTGGCACGCCCGATCCCGCCGCTCGCGCCGGTGACCACGGCGCGCTTGCCCTCAAGACGCATGTCCCGCCCTCTTCTCGCGCCTCGCCGGTTCCTTGCGGCCCATCCCTTTCTCGCGGCCCGCCCCTTCCTCGCGACCTTCCGCCGCCGGCCCCTCGAGCCGCCCGCGCAACACCGTGACCGCGTTGCCGCCCAGCAGCACGCGGTCGTCGCACACCCGCACGTGCACGACGCCGCCGCGAGCGGAAGCCTGATAGGCCGTGAACTCCGTCTTTCGCAGGCGCGGCTGCCAGTAGGGGCCGAGGCAGCAGTGGGCGGAGCCAGTGACCGGGTCCTCGTTTATCCCGGCACGAGGCGCGAAGAAGCGCGAGACGAAGTCGTACTCGGCCGAGCTGGAGCGAGCCGTCACGCAGACGCCGCGGACGGGCAGACGGCTCAGGAGGGCCACGTCCGGAGTCAGATCACGCAGCGTGCGCTCCGAATCGACCTCCACGAGGAGATCGTGCTTGCTGCGGCCGACATACGCCGGGGGCACGCCGAGCGCGCGTTCGAGCCCCGCGGGGATCGGCGCCGGCTTCTCGGGGCGCGCGGGGAAGTCGAGCTCGATTCGATCGTCTCGTGCGGCGGCCGTGAGAAGGCCGCTCTTCGTATGGAAGCGGGCCTCTTCGGTGCGCTCCAGCTTGCCCTCTTCCCAAAGAAGATGAGCACTCGCCAGAGTCGCGTGACCGCAGAGCTCGACCTCGGTCACGGGCGTGAACCAGCGCAGGTCCCAGCCGTCGTCGCCCGCCACGAGAAAGGCCGTCTCGGAGAGGTTCATCTAGCCGGCGACGTCCTTCATCCAGCGCTCCGGAGCGGCGCGCTGCAGGAAGCAGACGGCGGCCGGATTGCCCGTGAAGGGC
>JACCXV010000419.1 GCA_013696835.1 Gemmatimonadota bacterium
ACCCTGCGGGATCCACCGCGGGCTCGCCGGCTTGCCGAACGACCTCACGGGTCGCTACCGCGGCCCACAAGGCGCAGGAAAGCGCGGCGACCCTAACGAGGTGCGGCATGCAGTCCGTTCTGCAAACGTTTGAAAACTGCGGCGGGTGCCGCGGCCGACTGGCCGCGCAGTGCAGCAACTACCCTCCCCTTGCGAGGCGGGTTCCCGCTTGGCGGGCGGTATCTGCCATCATATGTCGTCAAAAGTAAGCATATCTTCCGCACTTTCTCACCTTCGAGGACCTCAGCGAGGACCCCCGCGGCGCTTGCTTGAACAGGCATGCGACGTGCGATACGTTCGGTGACCCCACCTGCCTCCGCGGAGCGGCCCCGGCAGAGCCTCCATGCCCCAGCGCACCCCCACCCGCATTCAGACCGCCTCGTCCGAACAGTACGTCCGGCTGCTGCGCCGCAAGGGCAACCAGAAGTTCCGGACCGTCGATCTCGTGAGCGTCTTCCGCGAGGCCCTGCGGAAGGCCAACCAGTTCATTCCCTCCGAGGCGGGGTACATCGTGCTGGACGACCCGGAGACCAAGACCTACGACCCCCGCTCCCGAACGGTGGACCTTTCGCAGACGCAGCTGGTCGTCGCAGCCTGCTTCGGGAGGGGCGCCAGGGACATGGCCGGGCGCCACTTCCACGCGGCCGCCGGAGTCTCGGGGCAGAGCTACCTCGCCGGTCGTACCCTCCTGCGGTCTAATGCGCCGGCTCCCTTCCTGGATCCTTCCCTCGATGCGGAGGTGGGGCACTCGCCCCGGGCGGTTCTCTCGACGCCGCTGGCGATCAAGGGAGCTCCCATCGGCGCGATCCAGCTCGTGGACCGGGAGGAGTCCACTAGCTACAGCCAGCACGATCGCGAGCTGCTCGAGATCCTCGCCGACTACATCGCCATCAACGTCCAGACCGCGCTGGACGCGAAGACGCTCGAGGAGCTCTCGAAGCGGGACTACCTCACGCACCTGTACAACGACTGGTACTTCACCCTCGAGCTCCAGCAGCTCGTGCGCCGGGACCAGCCGTTCAGCCTGATCTTCCTCGACCTGGACAACTTCAAGGAGGTGAACGACACCTACGGCCACCTGATCGGGGCTGAGACCCTGATCGAGATCGGGCGCATCGTCGGCGAGGCGGTGCCTCCGGGCGGGTTGGCGGCGCGGTTCGGTGGCGACGAGTTCGAGATCGTGCTTCCGGGGCACGACCTCGCCCAGGCGCTCGTCGTGGCGGAGCGGATCCGCCACGCGATCGCCGAAGAGCTGCATCGCGAGATCGACGGGCGAAACATCCTCGAGAACCTCACGTGCAGCGTGGGTGTCACGGACTTCGACCCCGGGCGCGACCGGCACGACTACAAGGACCTGATGCAGCGCGTGGACCAGTCGATGTACGAAGCCAAGCGCGAGGGGAAGAACCGCGTGGTGGCGTTGCCGGGCGGCAACGGCGGAACGGCAGGCGTCATGGAGCCGGCGCCGATGGTGAGCGGGGCGAGAGCGCTTCCCGGGGCGGCACGGGCGCGACGAAGCGGCACGTGACCGGCACGGCGGCGAGGCGTGCGCCGGTGGATGCGGACCGGCGGCGGCGGATGCGGCGGGCTGCGATTGACACCGGCGGCGGGCGGCTCTTACCTTTTGCGCCTCATCCGCGGGAATAGCTCAGCTGGCTAGAGCACAACCTTGCCAAGGTTGGGGTCGCGGGTTCGAATCCCGTTTCCCGCTCCACCTTTCCGAGCCCTTTCGACCCGCGGGTCGGGAGGGCTTTCGCTTTCGCTGGCCGCCCTCAGGGCCGGCGAGCGCCCAAGGCGGCGTAGCCAAGCGGTAAGGCAGAGGTCTGCAAAACCTCCATTCGGCGGTTCGATTCCGCCCGCCGCCTCCACCCTTCTCCGGGTCGCGGCCTTATCCCCGCGTCCGCGGGGGACTGGCGCCGGAGCCCTCGGCTGCTCCCCCGGACGTCGCTCGAACCGATGACCCGCGCTTCGTCTAGTGCGTGAAAGCGGCCACGGCGGTGACTGCAGCTGCGCGCGTCACTTCGTTGAACGTTCCAATCGCCTGCGCCCTGCCACTCGCCCCTTCGAACTCGCCCGCGCCGCTCGTTATCGTGAAGTCCTCGTCGATATTGACGATGCCCGGAGTCCCCGACGGGGTCGTGACTCCCTGGTAGGTGCCGCTGAGCGCGTCCCCGTTGGTAAACGACCACGTGAACTCGCCGTCCGTGATGATCCCCGGATTGGCCGGGTCGAGACACTGCGTCTGATTGACCGTGAACGGGCCGCCGGGATCCGCCTCTCCAGGGAAGTTGATGGTCGCCGTGAGAACCGGACACCTCCCGCCGGGTGCGACTGCCGGCGTCCCGGCGAAGGTCACGCTCAAAACTTCCGTATCGGGGGCCATCGGCTCGTCGTCGTCATCGCAGGCGAGCCCCAGAGCTATGCCGCACACCAGCAACCAACGCGATCCGGGTGCGCGCATGGTGTACCTCCTCTCATTCAGTTGACAACCATGGCTTGAATTGGATCAGGCTCGGAGTGTCCAGCTTCCGTGACTCGCATGCCTTCGTCCGGAGATCCGGCCCCGGACGAACGTGCCGCCGCATCCTTTCAGCAGCGGAGCCGCGGGTTGTCCAGTTCGAACAATCCGCTCGGATTGTGCAGCCAGACCCAGGCGTACAGCGCCTAGTTCGGGAACGAGGCGCCGAACGGTGGGGACCGGCGGTCCACAAACGCCTGTTCGCCCAGGATGGGCGGGCTGCTGTTGGAGAAGTCCCAGGCTGCCGCGGGAATGAGGAACTCGACTCCTGACAGCTGCAGCTGGCCGCTCGGCAGCACCTGGTACAGCAGGGCTTCCGGCTGGCTCGGATCGACTTCCGTGTCGACGAGCGCCGGCTTCACATAGTGGATACCCCTGTTGGGGACGCAGGCGGAGGCTGCCACGTATCCCGCAGCAAGCGCTTCCTCGACCCTGTGGTACCGAGCGGTTGCCGCGCGGATCTCTGCGAGAAGCGCACCTTCCGTCGCGGCTGCCACGGCGGCCCCGGGTGAGACGATGTCGCCGGGCTGCTGATCGCCGCAGCCGGCCGCCCAGATGGCTACGAGCACGACCGAAACTCTTGCACAGGTGCCCCATGGCTTCTGCTCACCTTCCGGCAGCTCAATGCGATCAACCAGGCTCTCGAGGGTCACGCGGCGTGGAAGCGCGGGAGGCCTGGCGAGGCGCTCCGGCTCCTCGAGGCTGCGCGGCCGAGCCTGGGTCCCTACACCTCCAACGCCGCCGTCCCCCACGCCTGGTGGACGGGGCAGATCCTGCTCGACCTCGGCCGCCCCACCGATGCCGCGGGATACTTCCGTGCGCAGTGGGAGGATCCGCTCGCGCATTACGAGCTCGCGAAGATCCACGAACAGCTCGGCGAGCACGCGAAGGCGCGCGCCGGGTACGAATTCTTCCTCCAGGCCGGGAAGGATGCCGACCCCGAGCTCCAGCCCGTGGTGGAACGAGCTCACAGCGCCCTCGCCCGGCTACCGGCCGAGCGGCGCTTGCGCCGGCCGTAGCGGCGCCGCTAGCCGCAGAGGAGCTCCGGGCTCTGCGGAAACCGGGCGTTGTAGCGGCAGATTCTCTCCGCGATGGTGATCCCGTCCACCTGGAGCTCGAAGAGCGTCGGAGCCCCGGATCCCGCCGCGGCTGTCAGCCTCTTGGCCACCTCGGCTGCCCAGGTCGTGTTGGGCGCGGGCGGCGTAGTCGGGACATGGCCGGTGGCGACGATCACTTCGGGGAAGGTCGCCGGGCCGCCCCCCTGAGGCACGAGCTGATAGACGTCGGTCCAGGTGGTGCTCAGGATCGTGGGAAAGCCGATGTCGATGACGTGGCTCGTGACGAGCAACCGGACCAGTCTCCCAGCGATCGAGAGCGATGAGGCGACCATCACCGGCGTGACCGAGATGAGATAGCCAGGAAAGGCGCCGCGTCTGACCTCCGTCCCCGGCGGCGACATCGGAACGCCGGACGCCGTGCCCGGGCCTCCCCCACCATAGCTCCCCGCCGGCGGCACGTACTGCGTGGACACCGCCGCGCTGATCCAGTAGGGCGGGATGTTGCTCGGTCCGAACCCGCTGGGGGAGGCACCGGGCTCGATCGTCCCCACCGCTTTCGGTGAAACCCTCCACACCTGCGACAGGAGCGACTTGTCGAACGGCAGCGGGCCGACAGCCGTGACAGGCTGCCATTTCAAGACGGCTTCGGCGAGCGTCGTGGCGCCCAGCGCGCGGTGGGCTCGCTCCGCCCTGCTCGGCGTCTCCCCGGGTTTCATCGCCCACAGGGCGCAGCCCCCGGGATGGGAGAGCAGGATCTGACCTCCGTCGTCCTCCGGCGCACGCGACTCGCCGCCCGAGCGCGTTCCAGGCCCGCTGCCCGGAACATGCAGTGCGAGCGGCGAGGTCAGATTGAGCTCATGCCAGGTGATCGACGCCTGGAGCGCATGGGTGTTCCTCCCGTCAGCCGACGTGAGGATCAGGTGCCCATCACCTCCGACCTGGACGCGATAAGCTCCGGGGGCGAGCTCTACCGTATCTCCACCGGGCGCGACGAAGCGGGCGGACCTGTCGAGATGGATCGTCGTGGCGAGCGCCGTGGCATCTGCGGAAGAGGAGGCAAACCCTTCCTTTCCGAGCCCGGGGAAGAGCGCATCAGAGCGCTTTGAGCTCGCATCTGACGCGGCGGCCGCGGCGGAGACCCCTCGGCGATTCTCACGGCTGATCGACATCCTCACACCTCCGAAGGGGAAGTCTCTGGGCGGCCAACGCTGATCCGGCTGTCACGTCAGGTCAAGCATTGCGAGAGGGGCCGCGGTTTCCGCTCAAGGGGCTTTCAGACCGAAGACGGGCGTCAGCCCGCTGGGAACCGACGCCGGAACGGTGAGGAGCGTCGGGTCGAGCGAGTTGCCCGGATCCGTGAGCGCCTCGAGGAAGTCCACCAGCGCCTTCACCTCCTCGTCCGTGAGCGAAAGAGGTTCTCGAACGAGTGGGTCGAGCCGCCCGTCCGACACGGCGGGATGCCGCGGCCGCGCGCCCCGATCGTAGAAGCGCACCACCTCATCCAGCGTGGCGAACACGCCGTCGTGCATGTAGGGAGCGGTGAGCTGGACGTTCCGCAGAGACGGCGTGCGGAAGGCGTACCGGTCCGCGGTGCTCGAGGTGTGCTCCTCCCGTCCCGTGTCGTCGCCGGGAATGACGGACTTGCCCTCCCCCTCCTGGGGGACGCCGAGGACGTGGAAGCGGAAGTCGCTGAATATCGGCCCGCCGTGGCAGGAGGAGCAGCGGGCCTTCGTGAAGAAGACCTCGAGTCCCAGCTTCTGCTGTTGCGTGAGCGCGCCGTTTTCTCCGTCCGCGTAGCGGTCGAAGGGCGTGCTGCGGGTCACCAGCTCGCGCTCGTAGGCGGCGACCGCGCGGCCGTAGGTGTCCATGGAGACGACCTCGGAGCCGGCCAGCCCTGCGGCCTCCGCGGGAAAGGCCTCGCGGAAGAGCCGGACGTACTCGGCGACGCCGCGCAGCCGGGCGACCACGCTGTCGCGGGCCGCCTCGGCCGGGTAGGCGTCGCCCGCCATCTCCACGCGCGAGGTGATCGGCACCCTTGCCTGCTCCTCCAGTCCCCGCACCCTTCCGTCCCAGAACTGGAAGCCCGTGTGGCTCGGCAGACCGCCCTCGTCCGCGTTGAAGGCCGCGTTGAGGACGGTAGGCGAGTTTCGGGGCTCGAGCCCGATCGGCAGGCCCGTGAGCAGCGATGCGGAGACGACCCGATCCGGGCCCAGCCCAGTGCCGCTCGCCCCCGCGCCGAACTGCCGGCCGTCGGCGAAGGCGAAGCCGGGGTGATGGCACGTGCCGCAGGCAACGTCCTTCTCTCCGCCCAGGATCGGATCGAAGAAGATGAGCCGGCCGAGCGCGATGCGGGCAGCGAACCGGGGATTGTCGGGCGGGTAGGGGATCTCACCCAGCGCCCGAAGGCCGAAGCGGTCCCTCAATTCGTCGTCCCGGCTCGTGCCGAGGGGTCCCGAAGGACCCTTCCCGCACC
>JACCXV010000427.1 GCA_013696835.1 Gemmatimonadota bacterium
GCGCCGGCCACCACCGCGTCCAGGACGACGCCCCCCGCCTGGGCGGCGGCGGCGTCCGCCCGAGCTTCCACCGTCAGGCCGCCCCCCCGCCACACCGGCTCCCGCTGCAGCCTCGGTTGTGACGCCGTCCTGCGCGGGCGTCTCCCCACGTGCGTGGGCGTCGCCACCCCGCGCGTGCACGCCGCCACCCCGCGCAGGCGCGCCGCTTCCCTGCGCAGACGCATCGGCACTACGCGGGGCCTTGCCTGCGCCGGAGCTTCCGCGTGACGAGGACCCCCGCCCGGCCCGCCTCCCCTTCCCTTCACGCGCCTTCTCCCCCGCGAGGAGGAAGTCGATCTGCCGCGTCTCCTTTGTGACGCGCGCGATCTGCACGTCCACGCCGTCTCCCAGCCGAAAGGTGCGCGCGGTGTGCTTGCCCAGCAGCGAGTACTGACGCTCGTCGAACATGTAGTAATCGTCCTGCAGGGTGTTCACGTGCACCAGACCCTCGACGAAGTACCGGTTCAGACGCACGAAGAAGCCGAAGGCCTGGACGCCGCTGATCGTGCCGGCGAAGGTCTCGCCCAGGTGGCGCTCCATGAACTCGACCTTCTTGAGGTCGATGGAATCCCGCTCGGCGCCCTGCGTCACGCGCTCCTGCGCCGAGGCGTGCTCGGCGAGCCGGGCCAGCAGCCTCCGCGCCTCCTCGCGGGCTTCGTCGGAGGCTCCGGCCTCCGCATCGAGACGCTTGAGCGTGCGGTGGACCAGCACGTCGGGGTAGCGCCGGATGGGCGAGGTGAAGTGGGTGTAACACTCGGACGCGAGGCCGAAGTGGCCGATGTTCTCGACCGAGTAGCGGGCCTGCTTCATGGAGCGCAGGACGACGGTGTTGAGGACCTTCTCCTCGGGCCTGCCCTCGGCGCGCTGAAGTGTGCGCTGGAGAACGCGGGGCGTCACCTCACCCGCGGGGATGAGGTGTCCGAACACGGCCGCGAACCGGCGCAGGTTCTCCAGCTTCAGCGGATCCGGCTCCTCGTGCACGCGGTACACGAACGGCACGCGCCGCTTCTGCGCCCGCGTGGCGACGATCTCGTTCGCCAGCAGCATGAACTCCTCGATCAACCGGTGGCTCTCGAGACGCAGCGTCTCCTGGATGTCGAGCGGGAATCCCTCCTCGTCCAGCACGACCTCCGCTTCGGGCAGATCGAAGTCGAGGGATCCGCGTTCCGCGCGCTTGCGCATCAGCTCGCGCGAGAGGTCCCGCAACCGGCGCACAGTCTCCCCCACCGCCGGCGACCGGCCCGGCAGCCGCTCGCCGTCGATGAGCGCCTGGGCCTCCTGGTAGGACAGCCGCGCGCGACTGCGGATCACGGTGTCCGCGATGCGAGAAGCCTGCACCTCGCCGCGGCTGTCGATCGTCACGAGCACCGAGACGGCGAGCTTGTCCTCATCCGGGTTCAGGCTGCAGAGATGGTTCGAGAGCTTCTCGGGGAGCATGGGAACGACCCGGTCCACGAGGTAGACGCTGGTGGCCCGCCGCTGGGCCTCCTCGTCGAGCACGCTGCCAGGCTGGACGTAATGGCTCACGTCGGCGATGTGGATCCCGACCTCCCAGTCGTCGCCGACGGGGTGCAGCGAGAGCGCGTCGTCGAAGTCCTTGGCGTCCGCCGGATCGATCGTCACGCTCAGCCGCTCGCGGAGGTCGAGCCGGCGCGCGATCTCGCCAGCGGGGATGCCGGTCGGCAGCGCCTCGGCTTCGGCCTCCACCGCGGCGGGGAACGTGGGGTCGAGCCCGTGGTCGTGAATGATCGACAGCACGTCCACCCCGGGCTCGTCGGGGAAGCCGAGGACCTGCAGGACCGTGCCCTCGGGGTTCTTGTGGGCGTCTCCCCAGTCGTCGATCCGCACGAGCACCTTCTGTCCCTCGGCCGGATCGACGCCCTCCTCGGACGTGACGTAGACGTCGAATGTGAGCTTCGCGTCGTCGGGCGCGACGTAGCCGAAGTGCCTGGAGCGCCGAAACGTTCCCACTAGACGTGAGCGGGCGCGCTCGAGGACCTTGATGATGTGGCCTTCGGGGTTCGTCCCCTCGGGTCGTTTCTCCACCCTCACCACGACCCGGTCGCCGTGGACGCCGGTCTCGAGCTTGAAGGCGGGAACGAAGACGTCGCCCCCGGAGCGGTCCTCGGGGATCACGAAGCCGGCGCCGCTCTTCACCACCTGCAGGCGCCCAACCACGAGGTTGATGCGATCGGGGGGAGCGAAGCGCTGCCCCTTCGTGGGGTAGACGAGCCCCCGCTCCGCCATGTCGCGAAGCAGCTGCTTGAAGGCCGGATACTCCTCCGACGGCACGCCGAGCGCGCGGGCGAGATCCTTCGCCTTTAGCGGGCGCGTGGACTTGCGCTCCAGGTACTCGACGACCTGCTCTTCTCTCATCGCCGGCCCGCCTCCCGGGGTGGCACAGGGAACGTCATGGGCTCAGCCCGTCTGGAGAGGCTGGGCTTCCTCGATGAGCATGATCGGGATGTTGTCGCGCACCGCGTAGACGAGGCGGCAGGCGTGACAGACCAGCTGGTCCTGCGCCTCACGGTATTCCAGTGGGCCCTTGCATTGCGGGCAGGCGAGAACCTCGAGCAGCTCCTTGTCGAGCGCCAACGTCGCACCCTCCTTTACAGTGGGGGCTCGTGCGTGCCGAGCGCGGGGATGGTCGTGAGGCAGGCGACCTGCGCCTGCCCTGGCTGCTGCGTCAGGCGCGGTATCCGAAGCGGCGCAGCTCGACGTCGCGCCTGCGCCAGTTCTGGCGGACCTTCACGTGAAGCTGAAGGAACACCTGCTCCCCCGCCAGACCTTCTACCTTGGCCCGCGAGCGCGTGCCGATGCGCTTCAGCGTCTCGCCGCCGCGGCCGATCACGATCCCCTTCTGGCTATCGCGCTCCAGGAAGATCGTGGCCTCGATGCGTGGCATGCCGCGGCCCTCCTCGTACGCCGTCACCTCCACGTGGGCCGCATACGGCACCTCCTGCTCCAGCTCCTCGAACAGCGTCTCGCGCACCAGCTCCGCCACGAGGAAGCGCATCGAGCGGTCGCTGAGCTGCTCCGGGTCGAAGAAGAAAGCGGCCGCCGGCATGCGCTGGAGCGTCGCGTGGAGCAGCTCCTCCACGCCTTCCCCGGTGGTCCCCGAGACGGCGTGGCACTCCGCGAAGCGCTCGGCCGCGCCGCAACGAGCGAGCTCCGACCGCACGTCCGCATGCGGAAGTAGATCGCGCTTCCCGAGGAGGGAGAAAACCGGTGTCGCGCCCATGGCCCCGAGCACCGACTGCTCTTCGGCGCCGAGTGCTCCGGGGCCGTGCAGGAGATAGGCCAGATCCACCCCGTCGAGCGCGCGCGTGACCTCCCCCGCTAGCGCGTGCTGGAGGGGGTATGTGGGGTCCAGCAGCCCGGGCGTATCCACGAACACGACCTGCCTGCTGCCGCGCGTGAGGATGCCGGCGAGGCGGCGTCGCGTCGTCTGCGGCTTGGAGTTCGTGATCGAGAGCTTCTCGCCGACGATCCGGTTCAGCAGCGTCGACTTGCCGGAGTTCGGCAGGCCCACGATCGCGACGTAGCCGGCGTGGGTCTTGCCAGACGCTGGCACGAGGTCCGGCTGGTCGGTGAAGGGCGTCAGAGCGACGTCGGGATGGTGCGCCGCGGAGGAGCGGGAAAGAAGCCGCTACCGCGGCCGGTCGCCGGCGCGTGACCGATGATGCCGCGGTTGTCGATCGAGGTCCCGACCTCCGTGGTTCGGACGCGGCGGAACTCGACCTCTCTCAGGCGAGTGGCGGCGTGCGTTCTCCGGGACGAGAGCTGCGGCCTACTGTGCCGATGCCTCATCCACCAATTGCTGCGCTGTGAACGCGCCTAGTGCACGGCTGTCCGTGTGAGAGGCGATGAACTGGCGGAACTCCAACCCGGCTGCGAACCCGGTGGTGAGCCCCTTCCTGCGTGCCGCGACCTCCAGCTTGTCGTCGAGCTCGGCCTGCCGAGCTGCCTCCGGCTCCTCGACGATCGAGAGATAGTCCCAGCTGTCGCCGTCGGTGTGGACGTACCACTGGGGCGCGGGTGCCCCGGCCTCCTTGCCCAACGCCTCCCTCTCCGCCTGCCACTTCAGGAAGTCCAGGTGCTTCCCGGGGGCCACATGGTAGAGCGAGACCGTGTATTCCTTCCCCGCCTGCTCCTGGGCCACGCCTTCGTTGAGCAGCCCGCTCGCCGCCAGCAGACAGAAAAGCACCCCCGCCACGCACACGCCTCTTCCCATTGCTTCCTCCAAGGCTGAAGACATCACAGCGCCACGCCTCCGCGCGACGTGGACATGCCGCGCGAGAGTATGCAGGGTCGGGGGGCCTGTCAACGCCGGGAGGAGGGATCTTCCCGCGCAGCTAGTCCAACCGCAGAGCTGATGACGGGGCAGGAATTCAGCATGGTGCGCCGCGGAGGAATCGGACCTCCAACCCGCTGATTAAGAGTCTGCCCCATGGGGTCCACCGAAGTACGCCCTTGTTGATTCCCAATCACTTAGCGTCCAGCCCCGTCCACGTTTTCCGCCGGAATCCAACGCCGTTCCTGCAGTAATTCCTGCAGTAGCAGATGGGTGAGCCGGGGGCCAAGCTGGGTTAGTGCGTGAAAGCCGCGACCGCCCTGAGCGTCGCTGCGAGGGTCTGAACGTTGAACGAGCCAATCACCTCCGCCCTGCCACTCGCATCTTCAAACTCGCCCTCGCCGCTCGCGATCGTATAGGCCGCGTCGATATTGCGAACGGCCGGATCTGCGGAGGGGGTCGTTACCGCCTCGTAGGTGCCACTGATCGCATTGCCGTTGGGAAATGAC
>JACCXV010000004.1 GCA_013696835.1 Gemmatimonadota bacterium
GATGGGCGCCCGGGTGTTGCGGCTCCCTCACCGCGGACCGGCGGCCGCGCGGAACGCCGCGGCGCGCGCGGCAAGCGGCGAGGTCCTCATATTCCTCGACGGTGACATGGTCTGCGAGCCCGAGTTCGTCGAGCGACTGATCGCGCCGATCGTCGCGGGCGAGGCGGTCGGCACCTTCACGCGCGAGATCTTGCTCGCCAACCCGGAGAATCGTTGGGCGCGCGCCTATGCAGCGCTTCGCTGGTCTCCGCCCGATCGCCTCCTGCCGGCAGATTTCCCGAGTCGGTGGGCCAACTTCCGCGCCATCCGCCGCGACCGCTTCATCGCCGTCGGCGGTTATGACGACGTCGGCTACGGGGAGGACATGACGCTGGCGCCGAAGCTGGGTGTGGACGCCCTGGTGGCGGAGGGAGCCGTCTGCTCCCACCACCACCCGGGCAGCGCGCGTGAGGTGTTCGAGAACGGCCGCTGGGTGGGCCGTGGCGCCGCCATCCGCACGCTCCCCCATCCCTGGCGCGTGCACGCGCTCCCACGCGTGCTGAGAATCGCGCTGCGACAGATCAGAGAGGGGCGAACGCCGTGGGTGCTGCCGGCGCGGATCGTCTACCACCTCGGGGTCTGGCTCGGCCTCGCCGAATCAACGCTTTCCCCCGCAAGGCACTGGAAGTGAGCGGAACCCTGCCGCCGAGGGCCGCCCCGACGGCAGCGGCTCCGATGGTTCATCCGCCCGCCTCGGCCGCCGTGACCGTGGAGCGGCTTTCAAAGACGTTCCGCGTTCCCCCGCAGCGTTACACGACGCTCAGGCAACGGGTCGTCGACCGGTTTCGGCCCGAGCCGCCGGAGATACTGCGGGCCCTCGATGACGTCAGCTTCGAGGTTCGCAGGGGCGAGTTCTTCGGGGTTGCCGGGCGCAACGGAAGCGGCAAGAGCACGCTGCTTCGCTGCATGGCCGGAATCTACGACTACGAGGAGGGACAGATCGGGGTCGCCGGCAGGCTCGCTCCATTCGTCGAGCTGGGCGTGGACCTGAGGGGCGACCTGAGCGCGCGCGACAACGTGATCCTGAACGCGACGATGCTCGGCCTCAGTCGCGCTCAGGCCCGCGAGCGCCTCGACAAGATCATCAGCTTTGCCGGCCTCGGCGGGTACGCGGAGATGAAGCTGCGCAACTTCTCCTCGGGCATGAAGGTACGGCTCGCCTTCGCGGTCGCGATCGAGGTCGATGCGGACGTGCTGCTCGTCGATGAGGTGCTCGCCGTCGGCGATGCCTCGTTCCAGCGGCGCTGCTTCGAGCAGTTCGAGCGCCTCAAGGAGGAAGGACGCACGGTCGTGCTCGTGACGCACGATATGGACGCCCTCGTCAGGCATTGCGATCGCGTCCTCCTGCTCGATGGGGGGCGACTCGTGGACGTCGGCGACCCGGCGCGGATCGCCTCCCGCTACGAGGAGCTCAGCGCGCTTCGCTTTCCACCGCACGACGATGGGGCGCGCGACCCGCGCAACCTCAAGAACCCCGACGCCGGGCCGGAGGAGGTCGGGCGCGACGACGGTCTGACCGCCCTCGGCCCCGGCATGGCGACCCACCGTCCCACCGCGGTCGGGGACGACCTCCGCCGGCTCGCGAGCGTGACGGCGACACTCGCGGCGACCGAGTTCAAGCTGCACTACATGGACTCGGCGCTGGGCTACGTGTGGGCGGTGATGAGGCCTCTGTTGATGTTTCTCGTGCTGTACACGGTCTTCGCCAGCGTCGCCGCGCTCGGCGCCGGCGTCGAGCATTACGGTGTTTACCTGTTGTCCGCAGTCGTCCTCTGGACCTTCTTCACCGAGACCACCGGAGGCAGCGTCACGTCCCTGGCCAGAAGCGAGGGGCTGTTGCGCAAGATGCGCTTTCCGCGCCTCGCGATCCCGCTCTCGATCTCCGCCAAGGCCCTGATCAACCTCGGGGCAAACTCGCTCGTCGTGCTCGTCTTCGTCATCGCGTCCGGACTCGAGCCCCGCTGGACCTGGCTTCAGCTGCCCTTGCTGGCCGCCCTGCTGGCGGCGCTCGCCACCGGGGTGGGGATGCTCCTATCGGCCGCCTACGTCCGCTATCGGGACACGAGCCAGGTCTGGGGCCTCACCCAGCAGCTGCTCTTCTTCGGGTCCCCGATCATCTACACCGCTGGGCGTTATCCGGAGTCGATCCAGCAGGTGTTCTCGCTGAGCCCGATTGCGGTGATCTTCACCCAGATGCGGCATGCGCTGGTCGATCCCTCGGCTCCGACAGCCGCCGAATCTGTCGGCGGCGCGGTCTGGCTGCTGATTCCACTCGCGCTGATCGCCGCATCCCTCGCCGGGGGCCTCTGGTTCTTCAGCCGCGAGGCGCCACGCCTGGCGGAGCGGATCTAGAGGCGCGCCACCCTGCCCAGCGCCCCGCGGCCGCGCTCCACAGGCCGGCACAGACCAGCGGGGTGAGGATGAGGTAGGCGGGCAGCGAGCGCGGACGTCCCAGGGCGACGCGCCGCAAGCCCGCCCACCAACGACCGGCGGGGTAGCGAATCAGGATTCGAGCCGCGGCGCGTGCGTCGCCGCCGCGAGCCATCCATCGTGAGGGCGGCCCGTAGCTGCCGCCGGCGAGCCCAAAGCCGTATCCGTGCTCGTAGAGGTGGCCCAGGTAGGCTCGCAATGACTTCAGGTTCACGTGTGCAATCCGGACCTGCGGGTCGAGCTCAACGCTCACCCGCTGCTCCAGGAGGCGGGCGTTGAGGACCGTGTCCTCGCCGGTCTTGAGCTCCTCGGGGAAGCCCCCCAGGCGCTGCATGAGCTCGCGCTCATAGGAGAGGCAGTGAGGGATCGCCTGCTCGCTCAGGATGCGCTCGCTGGGCAGCAGTGCCGAGTACTCGACGAAATAGGAGGCCGTCCCCACGGGGTGCCACGGCGTCCCGTTGGTGATCGCTCCGCCGACGGCCGGGTGGCCCTCGCGGTGGCGCTGGAGACGTCGCCGCAGCCAGTCGGGCTCGGCGATCCCGTCGTCGGGGAGGAACGCGACGAAGTGCCCGTGAGCGGCTCGGACCCCCGCGTTGCGGGCGGCCGCGGGATACAGGCGGCGCCCGGAGCGGACGAGACGCGCCTCCGGATAGGCGCTCGCCACATATGCGGCGGCATCGTCGTCGCCTGAGTCGACCACGATCACCTCCCATGACTCCTCGAGGTCCTGACGGCGCAGGGAGCCGAGCGCGTGGTCGATGCGATGGCGCGACCGGTAGGAGCAGACGATCACGGAGATCTCCGGCGCGTGCTCCCCATTCTCGACATCGGCCGGCTCGGCATCGGCCGGCTTGCCCAGCACAACCCCGCTTTCCCCTCGCCGGGCGACCCGCCACTCCGACCACGCCCCCGCCGAGGTCGCCCAGAGCCCCATCCAGATGAGCGGGGCGAGCGCGAGGTAGGCAGGAAGCCCGTGTGGCTGACCGCGCGCGACGCGTCCGAGCGCCCGCCACCACCGCAGCAGGGGGTAGCGAACGAAGATCGCGACGAGGGCTCGGTGCGCGGAGTCTTCGCTCGGAACGGCGGGCGTGTCGAGCCCGTACCGACTCGCGCATCGCACGAGGCCGCGGCCGTGCACGTACTGATGGCGCAGATAGGAGCGAAGGCCGGTCAGGTTGTGGTGCGCGATCTGGGTACCGGGGTCGAGCGCGACCGTGACTCCGGCGCGCAGGCAGCGCTGGTTGTAGAGCGTGTCCTCCCCCGTCCTCGTGTCCTCCGGGAACTTGCCCACGCGCGCGAGCAGATCGCGGGAGTAGGAGAGTGAGTGCGGGACCTCCTGGCGGCTGAGGATCCGCTCGGAGGGCAGCAAGGC
>JACCXV010000065.1 GCA_013696835.1 Gemmatimonadota bacterium
GCGTCGTCCATGCCCCTCCGGGACCAGCACGAGGGTGGAAATGGGACGTGCGACCCTCTTTCTCTTCGCGCCGCGAAGAGGGCAGGAGCCGCCGTCCCCCGACCGCAAGGCTACAGCCACGACTCCCGGCCACGCAAATGCGAAATGGGGTGCGCGGCCAAGACCTTGTAAACGCAGAACTGCAGCAAAAGGTTGAGCAGGCTGGGCTCCCAATCGGGTGCCAGGCAGACGATGCACGCCCAAGAAAGGAGGAGACGCATGGCAGGAGCCGCAGCGACCATCTCCACACCCTACCGGGTCAAGCTGCACCACATCGAGTGCTGCAACTGCAACCACGGCTGCAACTGCCAGTTCGTAGGCATACCGAACGAGGGGAAGTGCGAGTTCCTGGTCGGCTTCGAGGGCATCGAAGGGGCGTACGGCGACATCGACCTTGCCGGCCTGCGCTTCGTGATCGCGTGCAAGTACCCCGGGGCGATCCACGAAGGTCAGGGAACCGTCGTCCTCTTCGTGGACGAGTCCGCGCGCCCGGAGCAGATCGATGCCCTGACGGCGATTCTCACGGGCAAGGCTGGGGGAATGCCGTGGGAGGCGCTGGCGGGCACCGTGGCATCCCTGAACGGGCCAATTCGCGCGCGCATCGAGATGAACGTGGACGGGCGCCGCTCGTCGTTCAGCGTGCCAGGCTTCGTGGATGTCCGTCTCGCGCCCATCAAGGACGTCGTATCGGGGCAGGACAAGGAGGTCCATGTCGTGTACCCGCAAGGAGGGTTCCTCTGGGACGACGGGGACATCTGCACCACGGACACGATGCGCATGGAGCACGAGGCGGTGCGCTTCGAGCACCCGGGGAAGTACGCCGCGTACGCGATCGCCAACTGGACCAACCAGAGCTGACGCTCCGGGAGGAGCGTCGAGCCCTCACATCGCCCGCGACGTCGGGCGCCGACGAAAAGGGCTGGCTGGGCACGCCGCTCGAACGCGACCGGTGGGTGGTGCTGGGCGCGGTGGCGCTGCTCGCGACGGTCGCGTGGGTGTACGTCATCCGCGCCGCCGGGCGCATGCACGCTCCGGATCAGATGGCGATGCCCATGCCGGTCGCGTGGGGCGTGCAGGAGCTCGCGGCGCTCTTCACGATGTGGGCGGTGATGATGATCGCGATGATGCTCCCTTCCGCCGCCCCGATGATCCTGCTGTTCGCAGCCGCGAACCGCACCCGCCGCATCCACGGCCGCCCGGTCGTTTCCACGGCCGTGTTCACTGCCGGCTACCTCCTGGCCTGGAGCGTGTACTCCGCGGTCGCGGCGCTGGCGCAGCTCGCCCTCCACGACGCAGCGCTCCTCTCACCGATGATGACCAGCGCCACCCCCGCGCTGGGCGGCACGCTGCTGATCGCCGCGGGCGTGTATCAATGGACGGCGCTCAAGCGCACGTGCCTGGCGCACTGCCGCTCGCCCCTGACCTTCCTCTCGAGCGAATGGCGCGAGGGCCGGCTCGGCGCGCTGCGCATGGGAGCCACGCACGGCACCTACTGCGTCGGCTGCTGCTGGGCGCTGATGGCGCTCCTGTTCGTCGCCGGCGTGATGAATTTGCTGTGGGTGGCCGCGATCGCGGGCTTCGTGCTGGTGGAGAAGCTCGTGCCCGGGGGCGAGTGGGTCGGCAGGCTGGCGGGGGCGGCGCTGGTCGGCTGGGGTGGCTGGGTGCTGCTCTGGCGTGGGAGCTGACGCCGGCGGGCTCGGGGACTCGAACTGCGCGGGTCCCCAGGCACGCCGCCCCTCAGTATCCGCCCTTCTTGAGCAGGTCGCGCGCGATCACGAGCCGCTGGATCTCGTTCGTGCCCTCGAAGATCCGGTTGATCCGCGAGTCGCGGTAGAAGCGCTCCGGCCACATCTCCTTGGAATACCCCATCCCGCCGTGGATCTGGACCGCCTTGTCGACCACGCGGTCCAGCGCCTCGGTGCAGAACATCTTGCAGATGGCGGCCTCGCGGGAGAAGCGCATGCCCTGGTCGCACATCCACGCGGTCCGGTAGACGAGGTTCTCGATCGCGTAGGCGTCGGCCGCCATCTCGGCGAGCATCCACTGGATGGCCTGGAACTCGGCGATGGGCTTGCCGAAGGCCTTGCGCTCCGCGGCGTAGCGCACCGAGCGGTCCACCGCATCCTTCGCCGCGCCTAGCGTCGCCGCAGACAGCCCCAGCCGCCCCGCGTCCAGCACGCCCATCGCGATGCGGAAGCCCTTGCCGACCTCGCCCAGCAGGTTCTCCTCCGGCACTTCCATGTCCTCGAACACGAGCTCTGACGTCTGGCTGCCGGCGATCCCCATCTTCTCCTCGATCTTCCCCACCCGGTAGCCGGGGAAGCCCCTCTCGACGATGAACGCCGTCGTGCCCTCGCCCTCCACGTTGGCGAACATCGAGACGACGTCGGCGAGCGGCCCGTTCGTGATCCAGATCTTCGTCCCGTTGACGACCCAGCGGCCGTCCGCCCGGCGCGCCGTGGTCCTCATGTTCTGCGCGTCGGACCCCGACTCCGGCTCCGTCAGGGCATAGGCACCGATCCACTCCCCGCGCGCCATGGGCTTCAGATAGCGCTCCTTCTGCTCGGCGGTCCCGAACAGATGGATGGCCATGCCGCCGATCGACTGATGGGCGCCGATGAACGTGGCCGTTGAGGCGCAGGCGCGCGAGATCTCCTCCTGCAGGATGCAGTAGCCCGTCTCCCCCATCCCCGCGCCGTCGTACTCCTCGGGGAAGGCGACGCCGAGGAAGCCCAGCTCGGCCATCTTGTCGATCAGCGCGCGCGGGATCTCGTGGCGCCTGTCGATCTGGTCGGCGATCGGACGCAGCTCCGCGTCCACGAACCGCTTGACGGTGTGGCGCAGCTCGTTCTGCTCGTCGGTGAAGGTGAAGTCCATCAGGAGGGCGCCCCTCGCAGCCTGGGGTCGGCGGCTCCCCGGGGCACGCTCATCGGAGAAGTCCCATGGGCGCGCCATCCGGATCGGCAGTCGCTTGAAACATTGGCGGGCGGCGGGCCTTCGTGGCCTGCTCGAACCCGTACGCGAGCCGGATCAGCGTTGCCTCGGACCAGGCGGCACCCATGAAAGTTAGCCCGACCGGCAACCCCGAGACGTATCCCGCGGGGACCGTGACGGCAGGGTACCCCGCGACGGCGGCGGGCTGCGAGCTTCCGCCCAGGAAGTGGTCGCCGTTCACCAGGTCGATCTTGAAGGGCGGTGCCATGGTGGGGGCGACGAGGGCGTCGAGGCGGTGCTCCCGCAGGACCGCGTCGATCCCCTTCTCGCCCGCGAGCCGGAGACTCTCCGCGCGTGCCTTGCGGTAGGCTGAGTCGCTGAGCGGCCCCTTCTCCTGCGCCTTCACGAACAGATCCTGGCCGAACCAGGGCATCACGGCCGCCGCGTTGCGCTCATTGAACTCGATGACCTCGGCGAGGGTCCGCACGGGCACGTCCGCGCCGCGGCCATCCAGGTACGCATTCAGGTCGGCCTTGAGCTCGAAGAGCAGCACGTCGAGCTCGGCTGGGCTCGAGCCCAGCTCCTCGGCGGTGGGTACGTCCGCCGGGTCCACGATCACCGCTCCAAGGCGCGCCATCTCGGCGACTGCTTCCTCGATCAGACGGTCGGTCTCCTCGCTGTACCCGAAGTAGCCCTCGCGCGCGACGCCGAGCCGCGCCCCGCGGAGCCCATCGGCCCGCAGAGCGGCCGTATAGTCGGTGCCCCGCGGCCGCCGCTTCGCGGTCGTGGCCGGATCACACTGATCCGCCCCGGCGAGGACGGCCAGGAGCACCGCTGCATCCGTCACCGTTCGCGCCATGGCACCGGCGGTGTCCTGGCTGTGCGCAATCGGCAGGATCCCCACCCGGCTCACCAGCCCCACGGTCGGCTTGATGCCAACCAGCGACTGCGAGCTCGCGGGGCACACGATCGAGCCGTCGGTCTCAGTGCC
>JACCXV010000112.1 GCA_013696835.1 Gemmatimonadota bacterium
GTGGAGATCTCGGCGGGCGCACGAGCGGTGGGCGCGCGACTGGCGGGCGTGGCGGCGGGCGCACGAGCGGCGGGGGATAGAGGCCGTGCCTGACGCTCGTGGCCGGCACCCGTGCCGACAGTCACGATCACCGCGGTCGCCAGGCCGAACGCAGCCGCGAATACGAGCGTCGCGGGGGCGAGCGAGCGCCACTGGGGGCCGCGCTCTCTCCCAACCTCGTCCAGCCGTGTCGAGTATTCGCCTTCCGCGGGCGGGCCGTCGGTGGTCATGCCGGAATCTCCTGCCGTCGGGATCTCCGTTCTCTACCGCGGCGGAACCTCCATCGTTCCCGGGATGTGCCGCCGCTGCGGCCCCGCGTTCGACGCGTCACTTCAGCCGGTAGAGGCGACCCTCCCACGTCCACTGCCACGGCCAGCGCGGAGGAATCGTGATCGTGCGCTCGAGACGCAGGCGTTCCTCGGGGATGTCCCGGAACGCCCCTTCCGGCCCTTCGTCCACGTCCCAGGCGATGGCCGTGCCGGGTGGGGCCTCGCGCCAGCCGTCGATCTTCTCGCCACCGCCGTTGTACCAGGCGATCGTCGGCTCGTCGGTGAGGGCCCGCGGCTCGCGGGCGAGCTCCCGCAGCCCCTCCCACGTGTTCTTGCGATACGCGGCCACGAAGAGCGCCGCGATCGTGGCACCCGCGAACAGCACGACACGCGCCCTGCGGCCGAATCGCTCCATGCCGAACGCCGCCATGAAGGCGAGCGCAGGCAGCATCGGCACGAGGTAACGCGGGCGGCCGTTCGAGGTCATGAGCCCGAGTGTCCAGAGCAGCGCGTGCCCAGTCCACGTGACGGCGGCGATCGCCGGAGCCGGACCGGGGACGCGCCGTACGCGCGCGAGCGCCGGAAGGACGAGCAGCCCTGCCGCGGCGACCAGCATGGCGCCGAAGAGGAGCACCCGGACCGGGTCGGACGTGGCGTGGACCACCTCGTGGGGCTGCTTCTCGAGCAGGAATGCCGGGCCGATGCCGGTCGCCTTCCACCCCGCGAGGTTCCAGAGCAGCGGCCCCAGCGGAAGCAGCGCGAGTCCGGCCCAGGAGCGCTTCGCGAGCAGGAAGGGCGCGAGCGCGGCCGCGAAGAAGACTCCTTCGAACCGAGCCAGGAATGAGAACGAAACGGCCAGCGCGGCCAGCGCGAAGCGCTCGCGCGCCCAGAGCCACAGCGCAGCGGCGAGGAAAAGGGCGCAGGAGATCTCCGTCAGCAGGGAGACGAGCCCGTGCACCCAGAACGGCGCCATCCCCGCGAGGGCGGCCGCGGCGAAGGCGTTCTCGGGCCTTGCGCCGGCGCGGCGTGCGGCAGCCGCCGTGATCGCCAGCGCCGCCGCCGCTAGAACCGCCTGAACGAGCTTGAGAACGACCTCGTCGCCTCCCAGCCGCAGGACACCCGCGGCCAGGGCCGTCAGCACGGGCTTGTTCCACGGGTCCAGGATGAACGGGGGGGAGTCCAGCGCGACACGCGCCGCGCTCAGCCGCGCGTAGCTGTCCGGCTCGTTCAGGTACTCGCCCGTCGAGACGGCCAGGACGGCGTAGATGGCGAGACTGCCCAGGAAGAGGCGCATCGGAGGTAGTCTAGAGCTACCTCCGCCACAAAAGCGAACCCCAGGCCGGTGAAGCGAGGCTAGGGTTCCCGGCTGCTCCGTGAGGAAGCGACTAGCAGACCGCCCGCTGAGATGAGCACGAGCGGCAGGATCAAGCGGATGGGCGTGGGGAGGGGCGAGCTGAACACTAGCCACACGCCGGTGAGGACGGCGAGCAGGGTTACGATCAGAAAGGTCCGGCGATGCGGTTCGAATTCCACGCCCTGCCGCATTGCAACTGCCGTTCCACACGTCACAGCGCGCAGGTCTGCCATTGTAAATGCTTGTAGGCGAATGGATTGAAGGTTCATCAGCGAGTGCGATTTACTGCCTGGAGGAGCCGAATCGCGCGGAACCGCCGCGATCCGCGGAGATGGGAAGGCTTCCGTCCACGGGGCGTGCCTCGAATGATTACCCGTGCCGACCTCGGAAAGAGCGCCCGCCGCCGGCCTCGGACGATCATTGGCATGGGAACACCATTCGGGAGGGCAGCGTGGGGCACTTCTTCCTCGTAACCGTCAGCGGGCCTGATCGCCCCGGCATCGTGCAGCAGGTGACGGAGGTGCTCGTCGCCCACGGAGCGAACCTCGAGGAGAGCCGCATGACGCGGCTGGGCGGTGAGTTCGCGGCCATCATGCGCGTCTCGCTGGCGGATGCTCCCACGGGCGCGCTCGACCGCGGGCTGCAGGGGCTGGCGAGCGGCGCGCTGCACGTCACCACCCGGCCCGCCACGTCGCCAGCGCCGAGTCTCGAAGGCCATGTCATCTACGAGATCTCGCTGGCCGGCGCCGATCACCAGGGGATCGTGCACGCCGTGGCGGACATCCTGACAGGCGAGGGGATCAACATCGACAGGCTCGACACGGACGTCACTAACGCGCCCGAGACGGGCTCACCCCTCTTCTCCATGGAGGCTGTCGTACAGGCGCCCTCGTCCCTGTCCCTTCGCGGCCTCGAGGAGAAGCTGGCCGATATCGCCCAGCGGTTCGGAGTGGACCTGGCGGTGCGCCCGGCCTGAAATGCCGTCGCTCGTTCGTCTCAGCGTGCGGCCTGCGCGTACCTCTCCGCGACCTTGTCCCAGTTGACCACATTCCACCAGGCCTGCAGGTAGTCCGGCCGGCGGTTCTGGTACTTCAGGTAGTACGCGTGCTCCCACACGTCCACGCCCAGGACGGGAGTGCGGCCCTCCATGAGCGGACTATCCTGGTTGGGCGTGCTCTCCACCTTGAGCGCCCCGCCCTGATCCACCGTCACCCAGGCCCACCCGCTGCCAAAGCGTCCGGCGCCCGCCTTGTTCACCTGTTCCTTCAGGGACTGCAGGCCACCGAGCTGCTGCACGGCGCGTCCCAGCTCGCCGCCCGGCTCACCCGGCCCGCCGGGTGTCATGAGCTCCCAGAAGAACGTGTGATTCGCGTGCCCCCCCCCGTTGTTGCGCACGGCCGTGCGCGCGTCCTCCGGTACCCGGTCCAGGGAGGCGAGCAGCTCCTCGATTGCAAGCCGCTGGAGATCGGCGTGCTTCTCGAGCGCTGCGTTCAGATTCTTGACGTACGTGTCGTGGTGCTTGTCGTGATGGATTCGCATGGTCTGCTCGTCGATGTGCGGCTCGAGCACGCTGTAGTCGTACGGCAGAGGGGGCAGCTGGAACGCCATGTCGGACCTCCTGAAGGCATCGGGTCGGGCAAGCGGGAAACGGATAGCCGGGGGTGGAGGAGTAACTTCGCACGCCCGGCGCC
>JACCXV010000122.1 GCA_013696835.1 Gemmatimonadota bacterium
CGGCGCCTCCGGCTCGGGTGCCGCGCTGCCGCGCAGGTGGTCCGCCACCCAGGGCCCGTATGCGGCCCGCAGATTCGACGAGAGCACGCGGTATCCGCCGATGCGCCCACGGCAGGCAGCCGTGCCGCAGCAGCACACGCGGTCCAGGTCGTACTCGGTCATGGCGTAGTCCCGCCGGACCTCCTGCTCGGGGAGGATCCCCTGCATCGCGACGAGCGTGCGCTCGCCGCGGATTCCGGCGTTCGGAGCGCACGAATGCCCGACGTGGCGCCCTATCGTCCGGCGCAGATCCAGGAAGCGCGTGGCCCCCACCTGCAGGAAGTGCGTGCCGCGTCGCGGGGGCAGGTCACCTTCCACCGGAGAGCCCTCGAGCTCGAGGATCGCATCGCCCGGCGCGAATGCCCGCGTCGCCACCACGCGCGGCCCGCCGAGCGGCGTGCGCTGCACGAGCACGCCGTCGCCAACCGTCACGACCTCGCCCGCGAGCGATTCGCACAGCTCGAGCGGCTCCGATTCGGGTCGGTCGAGGAAGCGCTGGTACTTGGTGCGAGTCTGCTCGCGGACGGAGACGCCGCGCCGTTCGAGCAGCTCCTCCACGAACGGGCGGACGCACTCGGGTCGCTCGGTCTCCAGCTCGAGCTCGCAGTCCTGCGTTCCGTCCTCGTAGCAGGCGAGGTCCAGCTCGAGCACGCTGTCGGTGGCGATGCGATACGCCTTCCGGAGCACGCGCACGCTGCCGAGATAGCGCAGGACGGCCGCGCCCGCGAGCGCGAACGCCTCGCGGATCACCGAATGGTCGAGGATCCCCAGGTCGCCGCCGGCGCGGGCCACGCGCCGCCAGTCGGCGTCCTGGATGGGCTCCTCGCGCTCGGCCGCCTCGAACGAGCCGCCGAGGACGACGATGGCCTGCTTGAGCCCCGCGGTGCGCCCGCGCTCCGTCTCACGGATGCGCAGCATCGCGCCGCGCGTCCGAAGGGCGCGGTCGGAGGTGTCGAAGTAGTGATTCGCCATCCAGCGCTCACCGGCGTAGTCTGGCAACGCGGAGGCGAGACGCAGGTATTCCGCGGGCTCGATGACCAGCTTGAGCTCGCGTTCCGTCACGGCCGTCAGGGGCGACGCTCCGGGGTCAGTGGCCGAAACCCGCCCGGATGGCGTCCTCGACGTCGCCCAGCATCGCCTCCCAGGCGACGGCGGGGTCGCGCGTGACGGTGATGGATCTCGGCAGGAAGAACACGGACTTCACCCCGGGCACGCCGAATATCCCGCTCGCCAGCGGGGACTCGGCCGCCGACTCTGGGTTCGCAAACGTCTCGCCGGTCTTCTTCTGCGTCAGCTCACGGTTCACGTGAAAGAGCATGCTGTTCGGGTTGGGCGTGCGCTGGACCCGGATCTCGACGTCATCTGACTCGCTGCGGTCGGTCATGCGGTCTCCTCGTGTGGAGCGCGGGCGCCGGCTACATGCCGTTGCGCGGCCGCCGTGGACGCACCCCGTCGGCCCTCGTCCTGCCCGCAGTCGCCCGGCCGGGCTTCGCCCCCCCTTCGCCCGCCGTCGACCGTTCGCCCACCCCTCCGCCTGCGCGTGAGCTCCGCCCTCCGCCCGCGTGCCCATCGGGCGTCTCGCGCGCCGCAGCGCGAGCCACGTTCGTTCTGCCCCCCGCGGCTGTCGCGCCGAGCACGTCTCGCGCTCTCGCGACCACGTTCGGGACGTCGAAGCCGAGCTCCCGGAGCACAGTCTCGCCCGGGGCCGATGCCCCGAAACGATCGAGCCCGACGATTCCTCCTTCGGAGCCGACGTACCGTTCCCACCCCAGAGTGCTTGCCGCCTCCACCGCCACTCGCGCGCTCGCTTCGCGCGGCAGCACTGACTCGCGGTACTCCGGCGGCTGCGCCTCGAAGAGCTCCCAGCTGGGCAGGCTCACGATTCGCACCCGCAGGCCGTCGCCGGCCAGGACGCGGCCTGATTCCAGGGCCAGCGCCACCTCGGCTCCGGTTCCGATCAGGATCAGGTCGGGTCCGCCCGGATCCGGCCCGGGCGCCCGGCCCGTGGACCGCGGGGTCCGGCGCCCCTCCCTGTCCTTGCCCTCGCCGGGGCCGAGCTCGGCGAGCACGTAGCCGCCCCGCTTCAGCCCGGTGGTCGCATCCGCGCCGGACCGCTCGAGGTGTGGAACCTTCTGCCGCGAGAGGATCAGCGCCGTGGGGCCATCGGTGCGCTCGAGGGCGACCCGCCAGGCGGCGACGGTCTCCTCCGCGTCGGCGGGGCGGACGACCACGAGGTTCGGCACGGCACGCAGACCGGCGAGCTGCTCGACCGGCTGGTGCGTGGGCCCGTCCTCGCCGAGACCCACCGAATCGTGGGTGAAGACGTAGATGACCGGCTGCTTCATCAGGGCGGCCAGCCGGATCGCGGGCCGCATGTAGTCCGAGAAGATCAGGAACGTTCCCCCATACGGCCGCAGGCCGCCGTGGACGCTGATGCCGTTGAGGATCGACCCCATGGCGTGCTCGCGCACGCCGAAGCGCAGGTTGCGCCCCACCGGATTGGCGGCGGCGAAGTTGCCCGATCCCTCGATCAGCGTCTTGTTCGAGGGAGCGAGATCGGCCGAGCCGCCGAACAGCCACGTGACCTCGCCCGCGAGTGCGTTCAGCGCCTTCCCCGACGCCTCGCGCGTGGCCAGCGGCTTGTCCGCGCGAGTGAAGCGCGGCAGGGTGGCGTCCCAGCCGGGGGGAAGCTCGCGGGCAAGCGCGCGCTCGAACGACCGCGCCAGCTCGGGGCAGTCGGCTCGGAAGGCGCGGAAGTCCTCTTTCCAGCGCTCCTGCGCCTCCTCGCCGTGATCGATCGCCTGCCGCAGCTGCGCGTACACCGGGTCGGGGATGAGGAACGCCGGCTCCAGCGGCCAGCCGAGGTTCTCCTTGGTAAGGCGCACCTCCTCGGGTCCGAACGGATCGCTGTGCGCCTTCGAGGTCCCCTCGCGCCTGGGGTTGCCGTGGCCGATGATCGTCCGGACCGCGACGATCGAGGGCCGTCCCTCCTCCACGACGGCGTGCTCGATGGCTTCGTCCAGCGCGGCCAGGTCGGTTCCGTCGGCGACACGCTGCGTGTGCCAGCCGTAGGCGCTGAAGCGCCGCAGCACGTCTTCGCTGAAGGCGAGCTCGGTCGGCCCGTCGATGGTGGTCGAGTTGTCGTCGTACAGCACGATCAGCTTGCCGAGCGCGAGATGGCCGGCGAGCGATGCCGCCTCCGACGCGACCCCCTCCATGAGGTCGCCGTCGCTGGCGATCACGAAGGTGCGGTGATCAACCGGGCGATGCCCATCGACGTTGAAGCGCGCCGCCAGGTGACGCTCGGCGATGGCCATCCCCACGGCGTTCGAGAAGCCCTGCCCCAGCGGGCCGGTCGTGGTCTCGACGCCTGCCGCGAGCTCGTATTCCGGATGGCCCGGAGTGAGCGAGCCCCATTGACGGAAGTTCTTCAGCTCTTCGATCGAGAGATCGTAGCCCGTGAGGTGCAGCAGCGAGTACAGCAGCATGGAGCCGTGGCCGGCGGAGAGCACGAACCGGTCGCGATCGGGCCAGAGGGGATCGCGCGGATTGTGCTTGAGGAAGTGCGACCAGAGCACGTGGGCCATGGGTGCGGCCCCCATCGGCAGCCCGGCGTGCCCGGACTGCGCCTTTTCGACGGCGTCCACGGCGAGCATGCGGATCGTGTTGATGCAGAGCTCGTCGAGCTCCATCCCGAACATCTCTGGGTCGCCGCCGCGGGCGGGGCCGCGGGACACTCTGGGCTGTCTTCGTTCCTCTACGGTGGACACCGGCCAGGCCTCGAATCCGCGATCGAAGGGTTGCAGCCGGCTCTCGAAAGGAACCGGGCGGAGGGCAGGAATACGGCTTTCCGGCGCGTTTATCCAGCTTCGGCCCGGGGCCGCCGCTAGCGGACGAGGAAGCTGAGCGCGAAGCCTACCACGGACATGATCAGCGCGCCGAGGACCGCCCACACGAACCCCGCCACCATGAACCCCGGGACGAGCTCCGCGGCCAGCCAGAACAGCAGCCCGTTCAGGACGATCAGGAACAGCCCCAGCGTCAGCACCGTGATGGGGATCGTGAGCACGAGCAGGACCGGCCTGATGAGCGCGTTGATCAGGCCGATCGCCAGCGCGGCGATCAGCAGGGCCGTGAGCGTGCGCACGGCGACCCCGCTCAGGGCGGCATCTGCGACCCAGAGCGCGGCGGCGTTGAGGAGCCAGCGGACGACGAGCTTCAAGCGTTCTCTCCTTCGGCGCGAGGTTTCGGCGCCCTGCTCAGGAGGCGCGCGAAGAGGGGCTCGCTCCGCAGCCGCTCGAGGTCGGGATCGGAGCGCGCGTTCTCGATGCATGCCGCATCCAGCTCGATCGCCCGCCCCAGGTGTTCGAGCGCCTCCTCCGTCCTTCCCGCCAGTGCCTCGTTGCACGCCAGGTTGTAGAGCAGCGCGGCGTGGTTCGGGTGGTGCGCCAGGCCGGCGGCGACCACCTCGACCGCCTTGTCGTACTCCTTCGCCCGCCGGTGCGACTCGGCCGCGAACCAGAACTCCCAGGCGGAGACCTCGTACGGCTCACCGGGCTTCCCGCCCACGGCGAGCACCATCGTATCGGGCTCGGTGGCCTTCGCAGCACGGCGTACGGCGGGGTCGCGGATGAACACGGCCGTTCCGGCGGGTGCGTCGATCTCCTCGCCTCCGACGAGGAACGTCGCATGGCCGGCGAGCACCACGTAGAGCTCCTCGTGGCCGTTCGAGCCCTCCGTGTGGTCCTCGACCACGTCCTGTCCTGCCTCTCCGGCCCGGTACGCGTTGATGCCGAAGGCGCGGATGCCGAAGTGCCTCCGAACCGGGATCCAGCTCAGCGTTCCCGGGCCCGGGATCGTGGGGACCGCGGACAGCTGTACGTGTTCGAAGGGAGCGCGGTCGCTCATGAAGGGAGGGCGCTGAGTCACTTTCCGAGGAACTCCCCCACGGGGGTCAGCGTCTCGATGTGATCGCAGAAGATCTTGAACGTCGCGAGCAGGGGCACGGCGATGAAGGCCCCCGGGATCCCCCAGATCCACCACCAGAAGGCGAGCCCCACGACGATCGCCACGGGGTTCAGCGTCAGCCGATGACCCAGGAGAAAGGGACTCAGGACGTTCGCCTGCAGGAGGTTGATCGCCAGGAAGCTGCCCGGAGCGAGCAGCGCACGGCCGACGTCGTCGAAGGTCGCCAGCCCCGCGAGCGTGAGCACGATCATCAGGAAGCCGGCGCCGATGTAGGGGATGAACTCCAGCGCCGCGGCGAGGGCTCCCCACAGGGCGGGATTGGGCATGCCGATGGCCCACATGGCGGCCGCGACCGCGATCCCCTCCAGCACGTTCACGAGGGCCACGGTGAGGAGGTAGACGGAGATCGAGGCCTCCGTCTCCCGCGCGATCATCACGGCCTTCTTCCTGTCTCCCAGTCGCGGCAGCACGCGAATCAGCTTCTGCAGGAACAGGTCGCCCGCCGCCAGCAGGAAGTAGAGCAGCACGAGCACCTGGAGGACCCCGGCGACCAGCGACTGCGTCTGACCCATGAAGCGTGAGACCAGGCTCGGGCCCTTGACCACGACTTCCGGCGTCCCGCCAGGCCCCACCTCCGTCGCCTCTTCGATCTGCTCGGCGGTCTTGGTCACCTGCTCCATGGGGCGGCTGAACCTGTGCAGCTTCTCCTCGACGTGCTGGAGCGTCGCCGGCGCACGGGCGCCCCACTCCCGCGCGGGCTCGGCCAGCTCGTACACGGCAAGCGCAAGAGTCCCGATGAGGGCCAGGATCACGAGGGCGGCACCCGCGGGGGGAGGCACGCGCACGCGCTTCAGCGCACGGATGAG
>JACCXV010000184.1 GCA_013696835.1 Gemmatimonadota bacterium
GTTGTAGAGATTGCCGTAGGCCTTCGCCGCCGGGTCGTAGGTGCGCGGCAGCACGAGGAAGACCGCCCAAACGCCCTGGAGCACGAGCGCCCACGCCGGCACCTTCGCCGCGTTTAATTCACCGGCCGATCGAAAAAACAGCCCGTCGCGCGCCATCGCGTAGTAGGCGCGCGCGCCGGCGAGGATCAGGCCGTTGTTGCACCCGAAGGTCGAGATCATGATGGCGAAGGCCATGAGTCCCGCTCCCACGCCGGGGAGGATCGCCTCGAGGGTCGCCGTCCCGACGCGGTCGCCCGGCGCCCGCTGGATGGCCTCCAGCGGCAGCGTGACCAGATAGGCCACGTTGGCCAGCAGGTATAGCGCGGTGACTATTCCGGTGCCGAGCGCGAGTGAGAGCGGGAGGTTTCGGCGCGGGTCCTTCACCTCCCCGGCCGTGAACGTCACGTTGTTCCACGCGTCGGACGAGAAGAGCGAGCCCGTCTGCGAGACGCAGATCGCGACGAACAGCCCGAAGGCGGTGGCCGCCGTGAGCCCCGCCGCCACCGGATCCGCGTCCCGGACGGACCAGAGGTCGCCGAAGTTCGCGCTCACCGCCTCGGCGTTCCACCCCAGCAGCAACCCCGCGCCGATGAGCCCCAGCAGCGCGCCGGTCTTGGCGGTCGTGAACACGTTCTGGACGAGCTTGCCCGTATCGATCCCGCGCGTGTTCGTCCAGGTGAGGAGCGCGATCGAGAGCAGCGCCACGAGCTGGGCGGTCGAGAGCGAGACGGCGTAGCGGTCGGAGAGGTGGAGCGGCGTCAGGAGGTAGCGGTCCTCCGCGATCCCGGGCGCCAGCACGCCCGTGAAGCGGGCGAACGCCACCGCCACGGCCGCGATCGTGCCGGTCTGGATCACCATGAACAGCGTCCAGCCGTAGAGGAATCCCCACAGCGGCGAGAACGCCTCGCGCAGGTAGACGTACTGCCCGCCGGCGCGCGGCATCATCGCCGCGAGCTCGCCGTACGAGAGCGCCGCCGCGATCGTGAGCACGCCGGTGATGACCCAGGCGACCAGCAGCCAGCCGGGGCTGCCGATCTGCCGCGCCATGGACGCCGAGACGATGAAGATCCCGGAGCCGATCATCGAGCCCACCACCACCATCGTGGAGTCGAAGAGTCCCAGGCCGCGCTTGAACTCGGAGTCCAGAGTGGTGGGCGATTCGGCCGGGGCCGGCGAGGCAGCGAGCTGGGTCATGGTTCGGCGATTCTAACGTCGCCCCGGGCGATGCGTAAGCGCCCGGTTGACTCCGGCGAGCGCGCAGTCATAGGGTTGCATGTTCCTACGAGCGCATTTCAGCCGAGATCCAATCGGAAGCGGCGGTACGCTTCCGAAGCTGGGAGGACCCGTGACCGGCTCGCATGCGCTGCGCCGCTTCATCCAGCGGCTGACCGCCGCCAAGTACGTTCGTGACGCGCACAGCTTCCCGGCTGCCGCAATGCAGGCCTGGCGACGCCAGGGCGCGCGCGGGGTCTGGGTCGAGCTACGGGCGCGCACGCTGGAGCGCGTCTGGGAGCGGAGCAGGCTCTGGGTCGTGGAGCAGGACCTGGCGGCGGCGCAGACGCTCGCGATTCCAGCGGAGGTGCGCATCGTGCCGCTCGCCGCCTCCGAGCTGGACCAGCTCGCGGCGATCGCGTCGCCGCAGACGCTGAAACGTCTTCACCGGCCGCATCGCGCGGCCGCACCTGCCTGGCAGCGAGCCGCGGGGACCGTCCCGTCGGCTACGGCTGGATCTCGTCCCGGATGGATCCGGACCTGGAGTTCTATCCCCTGCCGCTGCCCGAGGATGCCGTATACCTGTGGGATCTCTACGTCATTCCCGAAGAGCGGAACCGTGGCGTCGGGTCGGCGCTGATGAGCGCCCGACTGCAGCACGCCCGTGGGGCCGGCTTTCGCCGCGCGTGGCGGGTTGTGGACGCCGGGTCCCGCCCGGTGCTGCGCATCCTCCAGCGGAGCGCGGGGGGCGGGGCCCGCATCGCGGGAGAGGTCGCGCTCCTGAAGGTCGGGCGCCGCCGGTGGGCAACGTTCCACGCACTCGAAGCCAGTCGCCCCGTTGCGCTGGAGTAGCCGTCCCCCCGTAGCTGTGAAGCCAGCGCCCCGTCAGCGGTGGAGCAGACGCTTCGCGGCCCCACGCAACCGGGAGCGCGCCGACGTCGGATGGACCACGTACCCC
>JACCXV010000195.1 GCA_013696835.1 Gemmatimonadota bacterium
TCCTTCAGCGCCACCGGCAGCTCGAGCAGCGCGCGCCGCTCGCGGATGGCCGCCGGCATGGGATCCTCGACCTCCCGTACGACAGGCGTACGCCGCGGTCCTCCCTCGACGGCGGCGTGCAGCCAGCGCCGGAGATTCCCTTCCTTCAGTCCCTCCGTGAGCGGGTACACGGGAACCAGCCGTCCGGTGTGGACGGCCTCGGCATCCGAGGCCTCGATCTTGGGCTGACGGAACTGGAGCGCGCGACCGAACCAGCCGACCCTTCCCGACACCCGGACCTGCTGGCCGGCCCGCACCTTCGTGCTGATGAACTGGCGCCCGAACCACGTGGCGGTCACGCCGGTCGGGGTCCCGTCGAGCTCGAGGAGCTCGACCTCCGTCACCTGCTGGCCGCGCACGGTGCGCCGCTCGCGGATCGGGCCGACGAGGGCCCGGGCCGTCTGCTCCCTGTCCGGCCTGAGCTCGCGGAGGGGCACGAAAGTCGAGAAGTCGATGTGGCGGCGCGGCAGGTGCCACAGCAGGTCGCCGATCGTGCGGATGCCGATCCTTTCGAGCAGCCTCTCGGAATCCTCGCCCACGCCCGGCAGGCTCCGGACCGGGAGCTCGAGCGAGCTCCTCGGGGGGCCAGAGGTGGACGTGGTCATGCGGACACGCCGGAAGGACCCTGGAGCCGGCAGAGGCGATGGCCCCGAGGACTACTCGGCGGCGACGAGGAACGGGTAGTTGGGCTGGCCGCCATCCCTGACCTCCACCTCGGCGCCCTTGCAGGCGCGCCGCAGCGCGTCGCTCGCGCGCTCGACGCGATCGGGGCCGACGGACGAGCCGACGTACAGGGTGATGAGCTCGACATCGCCGAAGCGCCGCGCCGCCTCGCCCAGCACCTCAGCCTCGTCCGGGCCATGGGCCACGAGCCTGCCGTCGAAGAGCGCGATCGCCTCCCCCGCACGGATGCGCTGCCCCTCGACGGTGCTGTTGCGCACGGCGTTCGTCACCTCGAGGCCGTGCGCCTCCTCGAGCGCGCGCTCCATCGCCGTGATGGCCTCCGCTGCGTCCCAGGTGGGCTCGAACTTGAACAGCACGCCCATCCCCTGCGGCACCGTCCTGGTGGGGATCACCGTGACCGTCCTGTCAGCGATCGCCGCGGCCTGGTGTGCCGCGGCGATGACGTTCCTGTCGTTCGGCAGCACGACCACATGATCCGCGTGCGTCGCAAGCACCGCGTCGAGGAGCTCCTGCGTGGAGGGGTTCATGGTCGCGCCACCGCGCAGTGGGGTCGCTCCGAGCGAGCGCGCGATCTCGACGAACCCGTCGCCGGGGAGGACGGCGACGACGCCAACCGGAGCGGGTGCCGTGGGAGGCGGGACCACGATGCCGGTGGCTCGCTCGTGCTCGGCCGACATCGCCTCGAGATCCTCGACGACGACATCACCGATCCGGCCGGCGGTGAGGCCGATCGCCATGATCTTGTCGGGCTGGAGCGTGTGCACGTGGATCTTGAGGGCCGTCTCGTCACCGACCACGAGCACGCAGTCCGCGCCGAACTCCATCATCTCGGCCTTCAGCTCCTCGGCCGATCGCGTCGGCGAGACGATGAGGTACTGCACGTCGTACGCGCCGGCCCATGACGCGACGTCGCCTTCACTCTCGCGCGACGGCGGCGAGGTCGAGGGAGCCGGCTCGCTTCGCTCGACAGGGGCCCCTACCCCTGCTCGCGGGGCGGGCTCCGCGGTGGCGCCAGACACCGGACGACCTTCGACCTTCGCCAGCGCACCATCCAGCAGCAGCCAGAGGCCGCGCGCTCCCGCGTCGACCACGCCTGCGGCGCGGTTCATGGGGTTCGCGTCCCGCGTCCGCTTCACGGCCTCGACACCGGCATCCACCGCGGTCCTGAGCACTTCCGCGGGGTCGTCGGTCCCGTCGGCGACGGCATCGGCCATGTCCGCGAGCGCCGTGAGCATCGTGCCGGGAGCGGGCTGGGTGACGGACTTGTAGGCATGCTCGCAGGCGGACGCGTAGGCGGCGCAGATGTCCCGTCCGGTGATCTCCTCTTTCCCCGCGAGAGCGTCCTTCAGGCCCCGGATGATCTGCGAGAGGATCACGTCGCTGTTCCCACCCGCCCCCATGAG
>JACCXV010000212.1 GCA_013696835.1 Gemmatimonadota bacterium
CAGGCAGGTGTCGAGCCACCGGCAGACCGCGCAGTGCTCGACGGGATCGGGATAGGTCGCGACCGGCTGGCCGGCGGAGAGCTGAACGATGGCTGTGCTGACGAACTCCTCGAAGCGCGACTTCACCCGTCGATGGTATGCGGTGAAGTCGGACAGGGCGAAGCTCTGCCGATCCATGCCGCCGAGGACGACGTGCATCCTCGCTGGCATCAGGCCCTGCAGCCGCGCGAGCTGCTCGGAGTACACGCAAAGCTGAAGCAGCGTCCCCGCCTTTACCCTGCGGGCGAGTTTCGTGTCCGCGACCTCGTAGCTGAAGTCGCCCAGTGCGCTCGGACGATTCACGCGCTGGAGGAAGTCGGCATACCCGAGCCACGTGCCGTCGAACAGTACCGCCTGGTAGACGGCATCGGCGCCGCCGCGCATGGCGGCGAGGGTCCGGGCCGCCCGATCTCGGAGACTTTCCTCCGCCGCGGGCGGTGCGGTGCCACCCGGTTGGAGGCCGCTCACCGCGATGCCGTCCTGCCGGATTCCGCCTGCCTCGATGCAGGCCACCTGCAGGCCGGCGGCGCGAAGACTCTCGAGGTAGCGCTGCTCGTGCTCCGTGCCCCGGCGGGTCAGGACGGCGAGCTCGACGTCCTCCCGCTCAGGGCGAGTCCGTTCTCCTCGAACTGCGCTCAGCTCGAGCCGCGTGAGGTGCTCGCATGCCAGGTGACCCACGAGGTCGCTCGCGCTGAAGACGATGCTTCCGTTCAGACGTTGCATGCTGCGGCTTGTTCAGCAGGGGGCCACATGTCGGAACTTTGCGCTCCGCCCAAGTCAATTTATACTTAACGTCTAACTATTAATAGTCACTTGGCACTATTCAATGTTGCTGCCCAGGCCGCTGCGGCCATGAAACGCGGAACTACGGGTCACTATGAGCCTACAAACCTCGGGGGCGAGCGCGGCCAGTCCTTCGTTCCCGCTCCCTTGCCGCCCGCCCCGCCTCTGGCCTTCGGGGAGGCGTGGCAACGATCGCTGGAGCCGGCACTCCTGGCGCTTGGCCGGCTCGACACCGTCTCGATGATGCTGCCCGACAGGGCCTTGTTCCTTTACACCTACGTCCGTAAGGAGGCAGTGCTCTCGTCGCAGATCGAGGGCACGCAGTCGTCACTTTCTGACCTTCTGCTCTTCGAGTTGGACGAAGCGCCCGGTGTGCCGCTCAACGACGTCGTGGAGGTTTCCAACTACGTCGCGGCGCTCGACCATGGGCTCGCCCGCCTGCGCGAAGGATTCCCGCTCTCCAGTCGCCTGATCCGCGAGATCCACGCCGTCCTGCTCTCACGCGGGCGGGGGAGCGGCAAGGATCCGGGCGAGTTCCGGCGATCGCAGAACTGGATCGGCGGCAGCCGCCCTGGCAACGCGCTCTTCGTGCCGCCGCCGGCCCCGCTCGTTCCCGACTGCATGTCGGCTCTCGAGCGCTTCATCCACGAGGAGCGCGCTGGTCTGCCGTCGCTCGTGCGGGCGGGGCTCGCACACGTGCAGTTCGAGACCATCCATCCCTTTCTCGACGGCAACGGCCGCGTGGGGCGGCTCCTGATCACGTTTCTACTCTGTCAGGCGGGCGTGCTACGTGAGCCGCTCCTGTACCTGAGCCTCTATCTCAAGCAGAATCGCGGGACCTACTACGACCTGCTCGATTCCGTCCGCCGAAATGGTGACTGGGAGGCCTGGCTCACGTTCTTCCTCGAAGGGGTGAGGGAGACAGCGGAAGGAGCCGTCTCCACGGCCCAGCGTCTGACCACGCTCTTTCAGGAAGATCGCGAGCGCATCGCGACGACGGGCCGCCGCGCCGGCTCGGCGCTCCGCGTGCACGAGGTGCTCAAGGGACGTCCGCTCGTGTCCCTGCGAGACGTTTGTGCCAGGAGCGGTCTCTCCTTTCCGGCCGCCGGTTCGGCCATGGATCTGCTCGTCGAGAACGGCATCGCGCACGAGCTCACCGGCAAGCGCCGCGGCCGCGTGTTCGCATACAGCCGCTACCTCGCGATCCTGAACGAGGGGACGGAGCCGCCGTGAGTGGCTGCCTCGCGCGATTCGCGCGCCCGCGTGCCCTTCCGCAAGGCGTCCGCCAACCGCGGCCTTCGAGTGCCTTCCCTCGGCGCAGCCTAGCACGAGGCATTGCGACGCGCTCACCGTCGAGGGCCCTTGCTCGATCTCCGGGCTCCAGCAGTAGATCCCCGAGGTGGAAAAGCGCAGGCGCGGAAACCGAATCCGGCTGAGATCGCGAGCTGGTAGGCAGCGGAGTGCTCCGCCGCACTTCGGCCGCCGCTGCAAGGCGCTCCCGTCTCCGCGCGCGCCTTCTCAGCGCCGGCAGTTAAAAAGGCTCACGCGCCATGCGTGGCGCTGGGCATCATATGATGTTTAATTTCATGCATACCCCCCTTTGGAGGCACCGGAGATGAGGACGACCTTCAACCTGGACGATGAGCTTGTCGCTGAGGCGCAGCGGCTCACCGGAATGAATGAGCGTACCCGTCTGATCCACGAAGGGCTGCGAGCGCTGATCGAGCGCGAGAGTGCCCGGCGGCTGGCCCGCCTCGGAGGTAGCGAACCCACGCTCCGGCGGCCGCCACGGCGTCGCTCGAAACCCGCGTGATCCTGGTCGACAGCTCGGTCTGGGTGGATCACTTGCGGGGGGGCGAACCCGCCCTGGTCTCGGCGCTGGGTGCGGGCCGCGTCCTGATGCACCCCTTCGTGCTGGGCGAGCTGGCCTGTGGTAACCTTCGGAACCGGCGCGAAGTGCTCGGCTTGCTGCGCCGACTGCCGTCCGCTCCGACCGTCACGGACTCCGAGGCGCTCGGGTTCCTCGAGGATCACGCCCTGATGGGACGCGGTATCGGCTACGTGGACGTGCACCTGCTGGCAGCGACGGCGCTCGCGGGCGCGGCGCGGCTGTGGACGCGCGATCAGCGCCTCGCGGCCGTGGCCGCGCGGCTGAAGCTGGCACTCGACAAACCCCGGTGACCGACCGGCGTGCGGTCGGCCAGAACACCGGTCTGGCGCGCGTGACGGTGAGGCTCGACACCCTGCGGCCGGAGCGCTTCCTGGCCCTCACGCAACAGCGTTCGAATCAACTAACCAGTGGCGCCTTTGCTTTCGCAGGCACGACGGTGACGCATACGACGTGGAAATCGTCGACTATCATTTGGAGAAACGAACATGGCTGGCGGCAAGCTGTCACCCATCCATCCTGGCGAGGTGCTCCTGGAAGAGTTCCTCAAGCCGATGGGCGTTTCCCAGTATTGCTTGGCCAAAAACACCACCGTGCCGTCTCGCCGGATCAATGAGATCGTGCATGGCAGAGGGACTATCACGGCCGATACGGCGCTTCGCCTGGCCCGCTATTTCGGCACGACGGATCGTTTCTGGTTGAACCTGCAGACGCGGTATGATCTGGAGATCGGGCGAGACAGACTGGGTCTCCAGCTGGAGCGAGAAGGCACCACACTATGACCCGGAAGATCTACCTCATCGGCGATCAGCAGCTTCAGCCAATGACCGAAACGCCGTACGACACCGAATCCCTCCTGCAGCGATTCCTGGCGCAGTACCCGGACCTGCTGGGTGGTGACCAGATGAACCCTGACGATCCACGGCGGCTGATTCTGGTGAAGCGCGAGATGCAGGTGGCCGACCGGGAGGACGGGTCGAGGCGGTGGGCGCTGGATCATTTGTATCTCGATCAGGAGGGCATTCCGACCCTTGTGGAGGTGAAGCGAGCGTCCAACACGCAGCTGCGCCGGGAAGTGGTGGCGCAGATGCTGGACTACGCGGCCAACGGCGTGATGTACTGGCCGCTCGAGAGGATCCGGTCGAGCTTCGAAGAAACCTGCCGACTCGCCGGGTGCACGCCAGCCACGGCCCTTTCAGAGTTTCTCAGACTCGAGCCCTCCGAAGACGACGAGGCCGAGGAAGCAGGCATCGAAGCCTTCTGGGGTCACGTGAAGACGAACCTCGAAGCGGAGCGCCTACGGCTGGTCTTCGTTGCCGATGAGATCCCTCCCTCGCTTCAGCGAATCATCGAATTTCTGAACGGCCAGATGAGCTCCACCGAAGTGCTGGCTGTGGAGGTGAAGCAGTTCGTTGGCGGGGACCTGCGCACGCTGGTAGCGCGTGTCATCGGTCAGACTGCGAGGGCGCAAACTGCCAAGGGACGTGGCAGCACCGGCCGAGCGCAGCGCTGGGAGGAGGCTTCATTCCTCAAGGTCGTGACCGATACTCAGGGCCCCGACGCGGTACGGGTTGTAAATGCGATTCTGGCGTGGGCGCGATCGCACGGCCTGCCCATCAGGTGGCTTGCCAGCCCGGTGAGTGCCTTTATCGTGGGCCTGCAGCAGGGGGAGCGGCAGTACGACCTGTTTCGCGTGAAGGCCAAGGAGGCAGTCGTGCTCTTCTATCGCCATGCCGAGCTCGTGCCGTTCGACGCCATGGAGAAGAGGAACGAGCTGGCCGCCCGGTTCAATTCGATCCCCGGCGCGTCCGTGGACGGATCGAAGGGCAAGCAG
>JACCXV010000218.1 GCA_013696835.1 Gemmatimonadota bacterium
GGATCACGATGGCGCAGAGCCCCGCCATCGCGAGCCGGTTGCGGCGCAGCCGTCGTCCCGCCCGCCGCCACAGGGCCGGCGAGGACGCAGGGAGCATCTCAGCCCACCCGCAGACGCGGGTCGAGCGCGGCGTAGCCGAGGTCGACGAAGATGTTGATCACGATGAACACGGCGGCGTCGAACAGCACCGTACCCTGGATCATCGGGAAGTCGTAGGTGTGAATCGACTGGATGGCCAGCAGCCCGATCCCCGGCCAGTTGAAGATGAACTCCACGAAGAACGCCCCAGCGAGCACGGCCGCGAGGGACTGGCTGGCCGCCGTGAGGATCGGGTTCAGCGCGTTCTTGAGAGCGTGCTTGAAGACCACGCGCCGCTCCCCCAGCCCCTTGGCGCGCGCGGTGCGCACGTAGTCCTCGCGCAGGACCTCGAGCATGCAGGAGCGGGTCAGGCGCGCGATCAATGCGAGGGGGGCGGCGGCGAGCGCGGCGGCCGGCAGCACGAGGTAGGGGAGCCCCCCCACGCCGGTTCGGTACCCGGAGATCGGGAGCCATCCGAGCAGGTAGCCGAAGACCCACGCCAGCACCAGGCCGAGGAAGAAGACGGGAATCGAGATGCCGACCAGGGCCAGCACCATGCTTCCCTGGTCGATCGCGGAGTAGGGCCGGACGGCGGAGAGCACCCCCACCAGCACTCCCAGCACCACCGCGATCGTGATCGCGGCGAGGCCCAGCACCGCCGTGGCGGGGACCCGTAGCAGGATCTCGTCCACCACGTCGCGGTTTGTGGAATAGGAGCGTCCCAGGTCCGCGCGGGCGGCTCGCAGCAGGAAGCGCCCGTATTGCACGGGGAGCGGATCGTCGAGTCCGAGCTCGGAGCGCAGCGCGCGCACCGTCGCCTCGTCGGCGCGGGCCCCCATCATGATGCGCGCAGGATCACCGGGCACCACGTACATCAGCGCGAAGGTCACGGTGAGCACGCCCCAGAGGATGGGGATGGCGTGCAGCAGCCGCCTTCCTACATAAGCCAGCACGTCACCCGCGCGCCCGCCGGGGATCCTCGAGCCACCAGTACTTCGCCAGAAAGAGACGCGTGCCGTTGGCCTTGAATCCGCGGACATGCCCCTGCAGCAAGTGCACGCGCTCGCTGTGGTAGAGGAACATCATGGGCGCGTCGCGCAGGACGATCTCCTGCGCCTGCCGGTAGAGGTCCGCCGCGCGCTCGGGGTTCGTCTGGCGCACCCCTTCCTCGTAGAGTCGCTGAAACTCGGGGTTCGAATAGTGGAAATAGTTGTTGCCGCTGGGAGAGAACGCCCGGTTGTCGAACAGCGTGAGGAAGTTCTCGGCATCGGGGTAGTCGCCGACCCACCCGAAGCGAAAGAAGGAGGTCTTGCCGTTCTCGATGGCCTCGAGGTGCTGGGCCCAGGCCACGCGCAGCAGCTGCACCCGGATCCCCACGTCGGCCAGGCCGCTCTGGATGGCCTCGGCGACGAGGTCGTTGATCGTGCCGCCCGAGTTGAGCTGCAGGGTGAGCCGCGGCAGACCGGCGCCGTTGGGGAAGCCGGCCTCGGCGAGCAGGGCGCGTGCTCGCGCGGGGTCGTAGCGGTAGTGCTGGAGTGGCCCGAATCCCGGCATCGACGGCGGGATGAACTCGTACGCTGGCACGTTTCGGCCCTTGAGGACGAAGCGGATGATCCGCTCGCGATCGATGGCGAAATTGACCGCCTGCCGCAGCTGCGGACGACCCTTCCAGGGCTCGACATCCAGGTTGAAGCCGTAGAAGTCCGTCGAGAGCTCGACGGTCTGGGCGACCTGGTAGGCGGCGTACTTGCCTTTCAGCTTCCGCTGCTCGTCGAAGACGTTGCTCCAGAACTCCGTGGGGATGGGCTCGAGCTGGTCGAGCTCGCCGGTGTCGAAGTTCAGGAACGCGCTCTTGGCGTCGGCGATGAGCTTCACCTCCGCGCCGTCCAGGTACGGCAGGCGGTTGCCGTCGGCGTCCACATCCCAGTACCGGGGGTTCCTGCGCAGCACGACGCGCTGGTTCGGGGTCCAGCTCACGAAGCGGAAGGGGCCAGTCCCGACGGGGTGCTGGAAGAAGTCGGCCCCGTAGCGCTCGACCGCCTCACGCGGGACGATGAAGCTGTAGCCCATGGCGAGGCGCTTCAGGAAGGGTCCGAAGGGGCGGGTGAGGCGGATCCGCAGCGTCGCGGGATCCACGACCTCCAGGCCCGGCACCTCCCCACACCCCTTC
>JACCXV010000015.1 GCA_013696835.1 Gemmatimonadota bacterium
ACGATTCTGCGAGATCGTAGCTGGTCGTGACCGCTGGCTCCCTTCCCGCCGCCTTCGGCGCCTTCGCCGCGCTCGCCGCGCTCGCCGCGCTCGCCCTGCCGGGATGCAATCGTGGCGGCGAATCGCAGGTGAGCGTGCAGGAAGCCATCCTGCAGCGCGAGCAGTTGGGGCTCAGGGCGCTGATCGCAGCGGCCCACGAGGGCCCGCTCATCCCCTTCCAGCAGGTCCTGGTCGTGCTCGACCAGCGGTTGATCCAGGACCTGCTCGAGGCTGCCACGCCGTACGAGCGGATGGTCGCGGACCGCTACCGGGTGCGCGTGACGGCCGCCAGCGTGCGCTTCGAGGACGGCTTCGCGCTGGTTCGCCTCGACGGCCGGGCGAGCTTCGCGAATCGCGAGGAGTCGGACGTCGCGGCCGACGTCGAGGTGTTCGGCGGCCTGGACATCGTGGATCTCGACCGCGCCTCGGGTGTGCTCCGCGGGCGGGTACGGATCATCGGCGTGCAGGCGAAGCGGATCACGGTGATGGGGCGCGACACAGGACCCGTGCGGAAGCTCGTGGAGGACCTCGGCCGCTCGAAGGTCGAGGAGTTCAACGTGCTCGGCTCGACCCTCGAGATCCCCGTTCAGCTCGAGCAGGAGGTGGTGATCCCCGAGGTCGGCCCCGAGGGGGACATCCACATTCCCGCGGCAACGGTCCCTCTGCGCGTGGCCGTGCAGGACGTGAAGGCGTTCCGCGGCAAGCTCTGGGTCTCGATCGGAGTGGCGGTCGTGGTGCCGGGCCAGGAGGACGCTCCCCCGCCCGAGGCCGCACCCGGCGCGGGGCTGGTCGGGCGCCCGAAGGGGGCCGCCGACTCGGCCGCGGCGACGGAGGAAGCAGAGCCACGGGCCGGCAGCGAAGCTGCTGCCGCCGCGGGGGCGGGACGCAGGCCGAGGCTCCCTCCCGAGGCGCGGGCATCGCAGGCGGGCCGTGGCGCACAGGAGGCGCGATGAGCCCGCGACGCGTGAACCTCCTGTTCCCGTCGCTGCTTGCAGTTCTCCTGCTCGGGAGCGCCGGCTGCAACCGCAAGGATGTGAGCGACGGCGAAGCGCAGCGGATCGCCGACCTTCGCCGTACCCACGAGATCCTGCATGACAGCTTGGAGGCGCTCGTGGCCGGCGATACGCTGCTCGCGCAGGCGGCCTCCGACAGCGGCGAGGTGGTGCTTGCGGTACGCGAGGTCGTGGTCGAGTCGCTGATCCACGAGGTGACACGCCGCTACCTCGACCGCGTGGAGCTCGACATCTCGCCCGAGGTGCAGGTGGAGGAAGGGGGCGAGATCCGCGTGAAGGTGCTGGTGGGGAACGTCAAGGTGGGAGCCTGGAAGGTCCACCTGACGATCCACCGCATCCGCGGCACGCTGCGCGCGCAGCCGCCCAAGGTGAGCGTCACGGGCACCAATCGCCTGCACCTCGACATCCCGGTGACCCTCCAGGAAGGCCGGGGCGACGCGACGATCCAGTTCACCTGGGACGCCGCCGGCGTGGCGAGCGTGGCCTGCCGGGACTTCCAGGTGACGCAGCGGATCGCCGGTACCGTGGTGCCGAGGACCTACGGCATCGACGGCGACTTCGTGCTCTCGTCCGGGAAGGCGACGGTCGTCGCGCAGCCGGAGTTCCCGGAGGAGAAGTTCCGCCTCAGCGCCGACCTCTCGCGGGAGTCCTGGCGCGAGGTGCAGCGCCTCCTCGAGTCGCAGGACAAGATCGGGAAGTGCGGCATCGCGCTGAACCCGCCGGCGGTGATCGAGAAGCTCCGCGCGCTGGGGTCGAAGGGCTTCGACATCAAGCTCCCTCGCTCCATCCTGCGCACCGTGGAGCTGCCCGCCAGCGTGAGCGAGGCCGTGACGGTGGAGGGCAACCGGATCGAGCTCTCGGTGCGGCCCAGCGTCCTGCGCATCACGCCGCGCACGTTCTGGTACAGCGCGGCCGTCGAGACACGGATTCGGCGCGGGCCCGCGGGGGGGCCGGGAGAGGTCGGCCCCAGCGGCGCGGGAGACGTCGGCCCAGGCGGCGGCGACTCGGTGGGAGGCCCGCCGGACACGCTGCGTCGCGCCGCAGCCGGCGGGCCTAGCGCCCCGCCGTCGCGGCCGGCTTCGTGAACTTCAGGAACATCCGGTCGGCCAGGTGGCGCCGGCCCTCCATGAAATCGTCGCGGGGGTCCTCCGGGTTCGCGAGCAGCTCGGAGGCGCCGGCGAACCGGAACCCGGCGGCCTCCACTTCCTCGCGCACGGTGCGCTGGCCCATGCGGTGGGTGCGCATGTCATGGCCAGTGGGCATGCCGAGCCGCACCTCTACGATCCCCAGTCGGCCGCCGGGCTTGAGCGCCGCCATGATCAGCGGCAGGATCCTCGTCTGTGGCTGGTTGAACAGGTGGTAGCCGCGGTTGATGATCACGGCGTCCAGGGTGCCGGCCGGGACCTCCGCCAGGTTCCCCGGGACCTTCACGTTCGACACCCCCTCGAGGTCACCGCGCTCGAGCCGCCGCACCAGGCCCTCCGCTTCGGTCGCGTACACGCGTCCGCTCGGCCCCACGCGCTTCGCCAGCCACCAGGTGTAGTAGCCGCCGCCGGCCATCACGTCCGCCACGTGCGAGCCCGGGCCTATCCCGAGCTCGTCCATGACCCGCTCCGGCTTCTCGCCGGCGTCCCGGACCGTCTCCTGGGAGCGGTCGGGCACGGGCAGCGTGTCCTGATCCGCGGGGGAGCCGTGTCCGTTGGCGGCCGAATCGCTGCCGGCCGGATCTCCGGGCTGCGCGCCGGCCGGGACGGCGTCGCTCGCGGAGGCGGCCGCATCCATGCCTGCCGCATCGTCCGTGGCCGGCGCGCCCCCCTCGCAAGCCAGGGTGAGGGCCGCCAGCAGGACCGTGGTGCGAACGCTCGCGGATCGACGCATCGGGGTCTCCGTGGGTGCCGGTTATGTCGGGTTGGGGAAAGCCGCGCGGACGCTCGGCCGGCGGCCTGCCGCGGCCGCGAACGCCGCCGCGCGGAATGGTATGCCGACTCGCTGCCCGAAGGAAGCGCGATCCCAGGAGCGCGAAAGGACGGGGTCTCCCCCGCCGTGCCGGGCCGGACATGCTGACGGTGCGCGTGATTCGAACGCCGAGCAGCGCCATCCCCGAGGAGTTCGACGCGCTGGCGGCGGAGCCGGACGTTGAGCTGGTCTTCACCGACAGGCCCGACGAGCTGGGTGCCCCGGACATGGTGGTTCTGCCCGGTTCGGAGGCGACGATCCCGGATACCCTGTTCCTGCGGGCCAGCGGCATGGATGCGGCCATACGGCGCGCAGCCGAGAACGGCTCGCTGATCTTCGGGATCTGCGGTGGCTTCCAGATGATGGGCACGGAGCTCTCCGATCCCGACGGACTCGAGAGCGACACGCCGCGCGCCGAGGGGCTCGGCATCTTCGAGATGGCGACGACGTTCACGCGTGACAGGATCGACGAGCGGGTGGACGCATCCGGACCCTCCGGAGGAGCAGGCGGCGAGGGCGGCTTCCTGCCCCAGGACGCCCGCGTGACGGGGTTCGAGCTGCACGGCGGCCGATCGGTGGTGCGGCCCACGTCGGAGGTCGTGCCACTCTTCGATCGAGCCACGGGAGGCAGCCCGGAATGTCCTCTGGGGATCGCGACGCGCGACTATGCGGCGATGGGAACCTACCTGCACGGCGTGCTCGCCGATCCCATCTTCCGCAAGCGCATCCTCGAGCACCTGCGCGCGCGCCGGGCCGCACGCCAAGCGGTACCCGACGCGGCCTCGAGCCGCTTGCGATGACGCGCTTGTCTGTGGGACCCGTTTACCAACTCTCCGGGTACGATCGAGGATTCCGGCCACAGCCGCGCTCCGATCCCGACGGGATGTCGGGTGACGGAACTCAGCCCTCACAGGCATTCTCCATGCATTCCATGAGCGAGTCGCTCGACCCGGCGGCGTGCTCGCCGCGCGCCCCAACGATTGCCGTGCGGGGCGCTGGCCGTCCCGTCGCTGCGCCAGCCCCGGGCAGGGAGCGTCGCTCCGGTCATGACCGCCTCTTCACAGGCGCCTACCTGATCGGGGCCGCCACGATCGCCTGCGGCCTGCTTGCAGTGCCGGCGCTGCCGGTGGAGGGGCAGGCACCGCAGCAGGGCACCGTAGCGCAGTGGGACGCTTCGCTGTTCAGCCAGCCCGGCCAGCGCAGCCTCTTCCTGCGCACTCCCAACGGCGGAAACTTCGGCCTGCCCCTGGGTGCCGCCGACGTGAACGGTGATGGACGCGACGACGCCCTGCTGTGTGCCTTCGCCGCGGCGGAGGCTTTTCTCTTCCTGTCGCCGCCGCAGATCGCCGGGATTCGAGAAGGGGTCGCCACGCCGGGTGAGGTCACGCGGATCGCCGGCGTGCCGTCGCTGGGAGTGGAGTGCTCCGCCGGCGACGTGAACGGGGACGGCTTCGCGGACCTCGTGCTGGGCGCGCCCGCGGTGGCGGTCGGCGGCCAGCCCGGAGCGGGTGCGGTCTACGTCGTCTTCGGATCCCCGTCGCCGCCGGCGCAGGTCGACGTCACGTCGCGCTCGCAGGCGCTCGAGATCGGTGGCGCCGAGGCGGGCGACCACTTCGGCGTGTGGGTGGACGCGCTCGACGTGGACGGCGACGGGATCGAGGACATCCTGATCGGAGCCCCCGACGCGGACGGCCCCGCCAATGCGCGGCAGAATGCCGGTGAGGCGCACGTCGTCTACGGCGGCGCAGACCTCGCTCCGGGCGCGACGCGCATCCTGACGCTCGAAGCCGCGGGGCGGGTGTTCACGGTTCTCGGCGCCGAGGCTGGCGACAAGGCTGGCAGCGCGCTGGACGCGGGGCGGATCGACGGTGGCCCCGTCGCGGAGCTCGTGGTGGGATCGGCGCTGAACCGCGCCGCGCAGGCGGTGTTCGGGGGTGCCTCCGACGCGGCGGACGGCCCCGACGGCAGCCGGCCCGAGGCGGGGGAGGTCGCAATCGTGTTCGATCCCGCCCGCGGCCGGACACTGGACCTCGCCGCTCCGAGCGCCGACGTCGCCGTCATCTACGGCGCCGATGCGCGTGACTTCGCCGGTGAGGAAGTGGACGTGGGCGATGCCGATGGTGACGGCTTCGGGGACGTGCTCGTGGGCGCGCTGACCGGCAACGGCTTCGCGAATCTGCGCGGCGAGTTCGCGGGGGAGGCCTACCTCGTCTATGGCGGTCCCGGCCTGCGCGGCCAGCGCATCGACCTGCGCACGCCCCCGCCTGGAGTGACCGCCTTCTTCGGGCCCTCCGCCGGCGGCATCACCGGTGACACGGCGCGCTTCATCGACATCGATGGCGACGGACGCGCAGAGGTGTTCATCGGCAGCCCCACCGGCACCTTCCGGGGGCCCGACGGCCGGGAGCGCACCGGCGCGCTGTTCTTCGTCCGCTCTCCGGCGGGCCGGCTCCCCTCGATCATCGACTTCGACGACCCCACCGCCGTCAGCGTGCCGCTCGGATTTGTCCTCGCCGCCGACCCGGGCGACATCCTGTCCTACTCCCTCGTCAGGGCGGATGCCGACGGAGACAGCGTGGACGACGTGCTGGTGAACGGGATGACCGGCTGGGGTCTGAACAACGCGTTCCCCTCGGCGGGCGAAGCCTACGTGATCGACGGGCAGACGCTCGCGGCCTCCCTGCGCCCCTTCGCGAGTGCGGACGTCACGGGGGACGCGAACGTGGACGTGCGGGACCTGCAGGCGGTGGCGTCCGCCCTCGTCGGCCGGCGCGACCTGTCCGCCGAGGAGCAGAGGTCGGCGGA
>JACCXV010000248.1 GCA_013696835.1 Gemmatimonadota bacterium
CGCCAACCTGCTGCTCGACCCGGTGTGGGGGCCGCGCGCCTCGCCCGTCACCTGGGCCGGCCCCGCGCGCCACGCTCCGCCGGGCATCCCGCTGGAGGACCTCCCGCCGCTCCATGCGCTCCTCGTCACCCACGACCATTACGATCACCTCGACCGCCCCACGATCCGGGCGATCGCCGGTACAGGCGCCCGGCCGAGCAAGCGTCCCCTCGTCGTCACGCCTCTGGGCTACCGCGGCTGGATGCGGCGGCAGGGTGTCGACCCCGTGCGTGAGCTCGGCTGGGGCGAGAGTCTCACACTGGGCGCGTCGACGCGTATCACGGCCGTCCCCGTCCGGCACTGGACGCGGCGTTCGCTGCTGGACCGTGGCCGCCGGCTCTGGTGCGGGTACGTGGTGGAGAGCGCCGGCTTTCGCGCCTTTAGTTGCGGCGACTCGGGCTGGTTCGAGGGCTTCCGTGTGCTGGGGCGATCGGTGGCGCCCCTCGACCTCGCGATCCTTCCCATCGGAGCGTACGAGCCACGCTGGTTCATGCGCGACCACCACATGAACCCGGAGGAAGCCGTGCTCGCCTATGCAGCGCTCGGCGGAACGGGACTCTGCATGGGCGTCCACTGGGGAACGTTCGTACTCACCGACGAGCCGCTGGACGAGCCTCCCGTGCGCATGCGCTCCGCCTGGAAGGCGGCACGCCTGCCTCCCGAGCGGCTGTGGATCCCGGCGCACGGCGAGACGCGTGTGCTCTCCCGCGGAACCACGCGCGTTACGGACGGCGCGGGCTGTAATACCGCTTGAGCCAGCTGCTCAGGCTGTCGAGCCCCGGAAAGAGCACGCGCTCGGTGACGTTCGCCTGGTCCAGCTTGTCGCGGACCTCCCACTTCAGCTCCGCGGGGATCACGATCCGCCGCGCGAGCCCGGGCCGCTCCTGCAGCCAGCGCTGAAGCGACGCCCTCGGGCTCGAGCTGAGGGAGAACAGCGCGAACTGATTCACGAGCCGCTCGTTGAACGACGGTGGCTCCAGGAAGAGCACGAACTCCTCCTCGGAAAGCCGGTCCAGCTCGCGCAGGCTCCCGGCGACGCGGCCCAGCATCTCCGCCGTGAACACGTTCGATCCCTCCTCCTCGAGCACGCGCTTCAGCGGCTCGGGCAGGAAGCGGTTGGTCGCCACGTAGTCGAGGCACCACACCACGGCGTCTTCGCCGAAGCGCTCGAGCTCGGCCGTCGCGAAGTGCAGGGCGACGAAGGGCGAGTACGTCCAGTCCACCAGCCGCGTGGGCAGCCCGTGGTGCTGCGCGAGCGCCATCCAGTTCCAGCTCGAGTCGTCGGGCACCGCATCGCGGCGGGCGTACTTGCGGAAGTTCCGCAGCAGGTGCCCCTCGTGCTGGAGGAAGGCGCCCTCACGGGCGAGCCCCGTCTGGAGCTCCCACGACGAGCGGTTCACTCCGCGAAACGCCAGGTTCGAGCGGAACCGTCGCAGCGGCTCCTGCCAGGAGCCCTCGTAGAGCCGATCGTGCAGCTCGCTCCAGCTCGAGACGCGGAACTCCTCCACGGCTTCAGGGGAGGCGCTCATCCTTGTCCCCTCCCATCGTCGTGCCCTAGCTTGCCCGGCGGGCGGACGAACCCGAGGGAGCATCGCGTGGACTTCCTTCCCATCTGGGGCTTCTGGCTGGGATTCGCGCTGCTGCTCTTCGCGGCCGAGATCCTGACAGCCGGCTTCTTCCTCTTCCCGTTCGGCCTCGGTGCGGTCGCGGCCGCGCTCGCCGATCTGGCCCACCTGTCGCTCGCCTGGCAGTGGGGCTTCTTCCTCGCGGTCACCGGCATCTTCCTCGTCTTCTCTCGGCGGCTGGCGCGAGCTTTCGGGAAGGATCCCGGCCTGCGCGCCGGCGCGGACCGGCTGATCGGCATGGACGGGGTCGTCACAGAAACGATCGATCCGCACCGGAACGAGGGTGCGGTGCGCGTGGACAACGAGAGTTGGCGTGCCGAGCCCGGCGACGAGAGCGTCATCCACCAGGGCGCGCGCGTGACGATCGTCGCGATCCGCGGCGCGCGAATCATCGTGCGGCCCAAGCAGACCTGAACCCGGCCGCGCGTGGACATCCTCCGGGAGCCCCTCGCCATGCTGATCCTGCTGATCGCCCTTTCGATCTTTCTGCTGATCTTCGCCTTCTCGGCGGTGCGCATCGTGCGCCCGTTCGAGAAGGGGGTGGTCGAGCGCCTCGGAAAGTACAGCCGCACGGTCGATAGCGGGATCAGCGTGATCCTCCCGTTCTTCGAGACGATCCGGAAGGTCGACGTCCGCGAGATGGTGGTCGACGTGCCTCCTCAGGAGGTCATCACCAAGGACAACGTGGCCGTCACCGTGGACGCCGTGATCTACTACGAGGTCACCGACCCCTACAACTTCTCCTACAACATCGCCGACTACTACACGGCGATCATCAAGCTGGCCCAGACCAATCTGCGCAACGTCATCGGCGACATGCAGCTCGACGAGTCGCTGGTCTCGCGCGACGTGATCAACACAAAGCTGCGCGACGTGCTGGACGACGCCACCGGGAAGTGGGGCTCGCGCGTGACGCGCGTGGAGATCCAGCGCATCGAGCCGCCGGCCGACGTCACCGAGGCGATGCACCGGCAGATGAAGGCCGAGCGTACGCGCCGTGCGCTGATCCTGGAGGCGGAGGGCGAGAAGCAGGCGGCCATCCTGCGCTCCGAAGGCGAGAAGCAGTCGCAGCTGCTGCGCGCCCAGGGCGAGGCCGACGCCATCAAGGCCGTCGCGGAGGCGGAGAGGTTCCGCCAGTTCACGGTGGCGGAAGGCGAAGGCCAGGCCATCGAGCGCGTGTATCAGGCGATCCACAACGGCCGGCCCACGCCCGACCTGCTGGCGATCAAGTACCTGGAGACGCTCGCCAAGATCGCTGAGGGAGACGCGACCAAGATCTTCATGCCGCTCGAGTCGTCGTCGCTGCTGAGCGGCCTGGCAGCCATGCGCGAGGCATTCGACTCGGGTGCCCGGATCGCTGCTCCGGATGCACCAGGGCGAAGCTAGCCCGGCGCAACCAACCCCAAAAATCGCGGTCGTCTTCTTCCTCCTCGACGGCGGGAGCGGCGGCGCCACTGGGACCGCCGCTTCGTTCAGCGTTCAGGGGAGTAGGCCCTCCCGGACGTGCTGGACGTGGGGTCTCCGCGGCTCTAGCGTTCAGAGTCAATGAATTTCCTCACGGGACGTGAGGCAACCTGCGGGATGGAGGCATGATGGTTGACAGCACATCGGACGCGACGGGCGGTGGGCGCGGTTCGGGATCGGGGGGGTCGAGGT
>JACCXV010000264.1 GCA_013696835.1 Gemmatimonadota bacterium
GCGCCAGGCCGTGCTCACGCAGCAACCAGTCGCAGAAGTCGTCCGCCGAGGACGCCGAGGACCCGGCACCCCGGGAATCCAGCACTCCCCGTACGTCGCTGAACAGGTAGAAGGCCCCGTCGGGTGGGCGGTTCGCCACCCCCTCGAGGCCGTCGAGCCCGGCGACTAGGCGGCCGCGTCGACGCTCGAACGCCGAGCGCATCGACGTGACGGCTCGCCGGCTCGCCTCGCGTTCCGTGAGCGCGGCGAGGGCGGCCGCCTGGCCCACAGAGCTGGCGTTCGAGCTGCAGTGGCTCTGCACGATCTCCATGGCCTCGATCGCCGCGCGGGGAGCGGCTCCGTAGCCTATCCGCCAGCCGGTCATGGCGTACGTCTTGGAGAACCCGTTCACCGTCACGGTGTGTGCCGCGACCTCGGGGTCCAGGCCGGCGATCGACGGGGCACCGGCTGCCTCAGCGCTGTCGTAGCACAGCGTCTCGTAGATCTCGTCGGACAGGATCCAGAGCCCGTGGGCGACGCAGAACTCGGCGATGCCGGCTAGCTCCTGCTTGTCGTAGACGGCGCCGGTGGGGTTCGAGGGCGAGTTCAGAATGAGGCCCCGCGTCCTGGGCGTGAGGTGCTGGCGCAGGCCCTCCGGGTCGACCTTCCAGCCTCGATCCAGCCCCGTCGTCACGATCACCGGCGTCGCACGCGCGAGGCGCACCATGGGCGGGAAGCTCACCCAGTAGGGCGCCGGGATCAGCACCTCGTCGCCAGGTCCGAAGAGCGCCATGCAGGCGTTGAATAGCACTTGCTTGGCGCCTGCGGAGACGAGCACTTCGTCCGGCGTTCGGCGAATGCCGTTCTCGCGTTCGAGCTTCTCGGCGATGGCCTCCCGCAGGGGAGCCACTCCGGCCGTGGGCGTGTAGCGAGTCTTGCCCTCGGCGATCGCGGCCGCGCCCGCGGCCCGGATGTGCTCGGGCGTGTCGAAGTCCGGCTCCCCCGCGCTGAGCGAGACGATGGAGCGTCCCGCGCGCCGCAGCTCAGCGGCCAGCGAGGAGATGCGCAGGGTCTCCGAGCCCGGCACGCCCGCGAGGTTCGGCGACGCCACCGCCGGGGTGCCCGAGAGCTGCGTCATCCAGCTCGCGCGCGAAACTCGGCTTGCGCGCGAAACTTCTCGCGCAGCGCCCGCTCGACCGCGGGCGGCACGAAGCCCGAGACGTCGCCGCCCAGCAGCGCCACCTCGCGGACCAGGCTCGAGCTGAGGAAGGTGTATGCCTCGCCCGGCACCATGAACAGCACCTCCACCGCCGCGGAGAGCCGGCGGTTCATCAGCGCCATCCCGAACTCGTATTCGAAATCGGACACGACGCGCAGGCCGCGGACGATCACGTTCGCGCCGACCTCCTCGGCGTGCCGCACGAGCAGCCCCTCGAATCCGCGCACCTCCACGTCCCGCACGTCGGCCGTTGCCTCCCGCAGGAAGTCGATTCGCTCCTGCTGGCTGAAAAGCGTCTGCTTGCTCGCCTCCGTGGCCACCGAGACCACCAGGCGATCCACGAGCGAGGAGGCGCGGCGGATCAGGTCGAGGTGCCCGAAGGTCACGGGATCGAACGTTCCGGGATAGATCGCCGATCGCACGCGGCTAGCCCTCTGCCGGGGTGAAGATCGTGACGCCGACGTTGCCGTAGGTCCTGCGGTCGATGCGAGCCCCCGGGTCGAGCTCTGCACCAGGCGTCTCCGGAGCGGGGTGCTCCAGCACGGCTGCTGCATATCCGCCTGGATGGCGTCCCAGCCACCGCAGCAGCCCGGGCGCGCCGCGCTCGTAGGGGGGATCCGCGAACAGGATGAGACGTGCTCCGGGCTCGAGGGCGCGCACGAACGCGTCGGCATCCGAGCGCACGACACGCGCGCCCCCGGAAGATTCGTGGACGTCGAGCGAGGACAGGTTCGCGCGGATGAGCGCCACAAGCGAGGGGTCCCGCTCCACCCATGTGACGCGCTCCGCACCGCGCGAGAGCGCCTCGATCCCGAGGCCCCCCGTGCCGGCGTACAGGTCCACGACGCTGGCCCCCACGACCCGAGTCCCGAGGATGTTGAACACCGCCTCCTTCACGCGATCTGCAGTCGGGCGCAACTCGCGCGTGCGAACCGACCGGAGCCGGCGCCCACCGAGCGTCCCGGCGATCACGCGCATGCCCCACTCACGGAGTGGACCGGAAGTCGAGCAGGCGCCCCTGCAGCTCGCCACGCCCAGTGTAGTCGTCCACCTCGAGCGTGAAGGCGATCGCGAGCGGGCCGGCGGCGGGGTTGACGTCCTGCAGTCGCGCGGCCATGCGAAAGCCGATCGTCTCTAGGGCGTGTCCGTCGCGGCTCACTCGCAGGCGCACGTGATCCTGACCGACGATGCGCGGGTAGCCGACCAGCTGCAGCTGCGAGGCGGAGAGCACCGGTCGACCGTTCCCGGGCCCGAAGGGCGCGAAATGCTGCAGCACGTTGTAGAGCTCGGGGAAGCCGTCCAGCGGACCCAGCTCCAGGTCGATGCGCAGCTCGCGCACGAGCGTCTCGGGCGCCAGCGTGCTCCGCGCGTGCGCCTCGAAGGCGGCGTGGAAGCCGGCGAGGCGGGAGCCCTCGATGCGCAGCCCCGCGGCCACCGCGTGGCCACCGAACTCGAGCAGGTGATCCGCACACGCGCTCAGCGCGCGATGCAGGTGGAACCCCTCGATCGAGCGCGCGGAGCCCTTGCCTCTCCCGTCGGGGCCGAGTGCGACGAGAACGACGGGACGGTAGAACTGCTCCACCAGGCGCGAAGCCACGATGCCCACCACGCCCGGATGCCACTCGGCGGAGGCGAGCACGATGCAGACCTCGTCCGCGGGGTCGAAATCCTTGAGGCGGCTGCGCGCGTCCTCGAGGGTGCGCCGGTCCGCGTCGCGGCGCGCGTGGTTCTCGCCCTCCAGGACCTGCGCGAGCCGCGCCGCCTCTCCTGCGTCATCGGTCAGCAGGAGCTGCGCCCCGGCGGTCGCCGCACCCATGCGCCCGACAGCGTTGATGCGCGGCGCGAGGACGAATCCCACGTCGCTCGCCGTGAGCGGCCGGCCGGCGAGCCCGGTCAGGTCCAGCAGCGCGCGCAGCCCGGGATTCAGCGTGCGCTCGAGCTGGCGCAGCCCGAAGCGCATGAACACCCGGTTCTCGCCGACGGCAGGTGCTACGTCGGCGATCGTGCCCAGCGCGACCAGGTCGAGGTAGCGGTAGAGCTCCTTCCGCTCCCTTCCCAGGCGGGCGTAGAGAGCTTCGCACAGCTTGAAGACCACGCCGACGGCCGCGAGTCCCCGTTCGGGGTAGTCGCAGCCCGGCTGCTTCGGGTCGAGCACCGCCGTCGCGTCGGGCAGTCGGATGCCGGGCTCGTGATGATCCGCCACGATCACGTCGATGCCGAGCTCGCGCGCCCGGCGGATCTCCACCAGCGAGCCGATGCCGCAGTCGCAGCAGATCAGGAGCTTGGGCGCGCGCTGCACGACCTCGCCCAGGCCCGCCGCGCCCAGGCCGTAGCCGTGCTCGATGCGGTGGGGGATGAACCAGTCCACGCGTCCCCCGCATTCCCGCAGCGCGCGCGTCAGCAGCACCGCGGATGTGATCCCGTCCACGTCGTAGTCGCCGTACACGAGCACCGGCTCCGCGCGCTCGACGGCGAGGGCGAGCCGCTCGGCCGCTGCGGACATGCCGAGCATGCGCTGCGGTGGATGGAGCTGCCCCAGGTGAGGGCGCAGGAAGCGCTTGACGTCTTCGGGATCCGTCAGACCGCGGCGGGCCAGGATCTCCACGGCCGCGCGCGGCAGCCCGAGTCCCCCCGCGCACGCCGTCACCGCCGCGGTATCGACGGCGGGGCCCTGGATCCAGCGAGTGTTCACAGGCGGCGGAGTGCGCGCAGGGGACCGATCCGCGGTGGAGGAAATATCTGGAGGGACGTAAGCCGGGTTCTGTCACCGCGCACCGCGCGGCGGACGGCCATCTCTCTGGGCGACCTACCCGAGGGTGATAGCGAGGCGGGCCACCTCTCCCCTCCTATTTGGTCTTGCTCCGAGCGGGGTTTACCTGGCCACGGGCGTCGCCGCCCGCGCGGTGCGCTCTTACCGCACCTTTTCACCCTTGCCGCCCGCGGCGTCACCCCGGGCCGGCCCGCCGTCTCCCGCCTTGACGGCGGAGCGGGTCAGCATCGGAACCGCGTGCGGCGGTGTGTTTTCTGTGGCACTGGCCGTCTCTCCCCCGAGACGGGGGGGAGATCCTCTCCTTGACGAAGAGCGCCCTGCCCTGCGGAGCCCGGACTTTCCTCTGCCGGCGGCGAAGCGCCGGCAGCGGCCGTCGTCCCTCCTGATTGGAAGCGATGACTTCGAAACTGGCATCAGCCGTGGCTCGGGCGAAGCCCTCGGCCACGGCGGCGGTCACTGTACCCCACCAGTTGGAGGGGAGCCTTCAGGATCCTTGCAAAGCCGTGGCTCGGAAGCCTTCAGGGATCCTTGCAAAGTCAGGTGCGCGTCGATGGCTTCGTTGGCCAGCTCGTCGGCGCGCTGATTCTGCTCGCGCGGCACGTGGCGGCACTCGAACCCCGCCAGACGCTCGATCAGCCGGCGGGACTCCGCGAACAGGACCGCGAGCTCCGGATCCTTCACGCGATAGCGGCCCTGGAGCTGCCGCACCACGAGCTGGCTGTCCAGAAAGGCGCGCACTCGCGGCGGCGGCGGTGGCCGCGGCCCAGCGGGCTCGTCCTCGAGCGCTGCCCGGAGGCCGAGCAGCAGCGCCTCGTACTCCGCCTGGTTGTTCGTCCGGCTTCCCACGTAGGCGGAGAGCTCGCGCAGGAGCCGGCCCGTGTCGCCTTCCTCCAGCACCGCTCCCACGCCCGCCGGCCCCGGGTTGCCGCGTGCCGCGCCGTCGGTGCGCAGCACGATGCGCCTCGTCAAACGGCGCTCCCCTCCGGTTCCGGCACGTAGAGGATGACACCGCAATGCTCGCACGTGTAGGGACGATCCTGTCTCCGGATCTCACTGGCAGCCTGCAGGGGCAGCGTCCCGAAGCAGTTTCCGCAGGCGCGACCCCGCAGCGGAAACACCGCGGGCAGCCGGTTACGGCGGACGATGGTCTCGTACGCCCGCAGCAGCTCGCCGCCGACGCGGCCCGCCAGAATCTGCCGCCGGTCCGTTCGAACGGCGATCTCTTCGCCGATCTCGCGCTCCTGCCCGTCGAGCTGTGCGCGCTCCTCCTGCGAAGCCTCGCGGGCGCGCTGGATCTCTCCTTCCAGCTCGGTGGTGCGCGTGCGGAGCCGCTCGCTCTCGTCGATGATGACGAGCGCGCGATCCTCGGCCGCGCTCACCTTTTCCTTCACGCCCTTGATCTCGCTGAGCAGGGTGGAGTATTCGCGGTTCGTCGTGACCGACTCCAGCTGCCCCTGGTAGCGCCGCGCGCGATCCTCCTGCGCGCTGATCTCGCTCTCCCGCGCCCGCTCCTCGAGCACCAGACCCTTCAGCCGCTCGCGCACCCCCTCCGCTTCCGTGAGAAGCTGTCGTTCGTCCCGCTGGAGCTCGGCCCGGCGCACAGGGATGGCTGCGCTGCGCGAGCGCAGGTCCCGCAGCTCGGCGTCGATCTCCTGGAGCTGCAGCAGCACCTGCACGTCTTCAAGCATGGCTCGACTCCTTCCCGCGAACGAAAAAAGTGCGCCTGGAAGAGGCGCACCCGGTACGAGTCAGGCGTCGTCGCGATCGCAGGGCACGGCGAAAAGGATCGATGGGCATGCTCCCCGTTCGAATCGATCGTCCATGCCGGCCATCCGCTGCCGCCGGCACGGCAGAAGGTGGTGGGCGATGATGGATTTGAACCAACGACCTCACGGATGTGAACCGTGCGCTCTAACCAGCTGAGCTAATCGCCCGTTGAATCGAATCTACCAACACCCTCGGCATCGTGTCAAAAACGCGCTCGGTCCGGCGCACCTCGCCCTACGTCGCGACCTCCTCCCCACCGTCCACGCCGATCACGTTGCCCGTGATCCACCCCGCCCCAGCGTCGGAGAGCGCCACGATGGCACCGGCGACGTCCTCGGGGCGCGTGAGCCGGCCACTCGGATTGCGCCGGCGCGAAGCCTCGAGCATCACTTCGGCACCGGGAATCCTGCGCAGCGCCGGGGTATCCGTGACCCCCGCGCGCAGCGCGTTCACTGAGATGCCGCGGGGGGCCAGCTCGAGTGCCAGCTGCCGGCAGTACGCCTCGAGGGCGCACTTGGCCGCGGATACGGCCCCGTAGGAGGGCCAGGCGTGCTGATCGCCCGCGCTCGTCATGGCGAAGATGCGGCCGCCGGCGCGCATGAGGTCCCTAGCGAGCACGTCCTGCACCCAGTAGACCAGCGAGTTGGCCATGACGTCGAGCGTCATTGCGATCTCGCGATCCGTCAGCGCGCGCTCGCCACCGGTCGGCACCAGTGGACGCAGCGCGCCGAAGGCCAGGGAGTGCATCAGGACGCGGAGCGTCCCCGCTCCGTCGGCCATGCGCTCGTGCATCGTCGCCACCACCTCGGCGCGGCGCTCCGGATCGGCGGCGTTCACGTTGAAGAACACCGCGTCCGCCCCGGCGTCGCGAATGCCGGACTGCACGCGCTCGACGTTTGCCAGCGTCGCCTTGCGGTCCAGGTGCACGCCGAAGACGTTCATGCCTGCCCGGGCCAGCGCGAGGCTGGCGGCCTCGCCGAACCCGCTCGACGCACCCAGGATCAGCACCCAGGGTGCCTCCCCGCGCGGTTCCTGAGGCGGGTCGCCACGCGGATCGCGGTGCAGGTCGCCGTTCGCATCGCCGTGCCGATCCCCCGCCTCGCCGTCACCCATCGAGAGAGCCTCCTGC
>JACCXV010000275.1 GCA_013696835.1 Gemmatimonadota bacterium
CCAGGAGGACCAGCGTTCCCCGCCGGGCGAGCAGGGGCTCCAGAAAGACGCGGAGCCGCGCCGCGCCGCGCGGTGCGAAGCCGGCGAACGTGAACCGGTCGGTCGGCATGCCGCTGGCGGACAGCGCGGCGAGCGGTGCACAAGCCCCGGGGACGGGGACCACCCGGACCCTCTCGGCCCAGGCGCGGCGAACGACCCTGAAGCCCGGATCGGATATCCCCGGCGTGCCGGCATCGGTCGTAAGGGCCACGTCGCGGCCCGCCTGGAGCGCGGCCAGCAGCTCGTCGCCCGCACGCTCCTCGGTGCGCTCGTCGCAGCGCACCACGCGTTCCGGCGCAAAACCGTACGCCTGCGCGAGGATCCGCAGCCTGCGCGTGTCCTCGGCCGCGATCACCGGACACGCGCGCAGCGTCTCGATGGCACGCTGCGTGATGTCCTTCAGGTTGCCGATCGGCGTAGCGACCACGTGCAGCGTTCCCGTCCCCGGGGCAGCGCCGGGATCGACGTCGGCCGGAGGACCGCCGGGCGGGAAAGAGGTCTCGCGGGTCACGGGCGTTCTCCTGCAGCGCTGGGGACGTCTGTGGCCCCTCGATCTAGGTCGCAGGGCCGGGGGAGAGGTCCGCGTGGCCGATGGGTGCGGCCGCAGCGGAGATGCATCCTAGCTCGGGGTAGCTCCTCCGGCACACGCCGGGCATGCATCCCGTATCGTCGGTCGAGCCGTCCTCACCCGCCTCGCGGAGGAACTTCCCATGCAGCCCCTTTCGCAGAACCCGAACGGAGCGGGGCCTCACAGCGGCGCTGGCCAGAGCGGCTCCCAGGCCCACCCCGTTCCGCACCCCTACACGCCCTATCCCGAGCTCGTCATCAACTTCTGTCCCACGGGCATGATCCCGACCAAGGAGATGACACCCCACGTGCCGATCTCCCCGGCCGAGGTCGTGGACGACGCGTGTCTGGCGATCGAGATCGGCGCTGCCATCGTTCACCTCCACGCACGCGACTCGGACGGGAAGCCGACCTGGCGCGGAGAGATCTACGAGGAGATGATCCTCGGAATCCGCAGCCACCACCCCGAAGCGGTCGTGTGCGTGAGCTGCAGTGGCCGGAACTTCCCCGATTTCGAGCGGCGCAGCGAGGTCCTCGACCTCACCGGGGCGGCGCGACCGGACCTCGCGAGCCTCACGCTCACGTCGCTTGACTTCCCCACCGGCACCAGCCTCAATGCCCCGGACATGGTCGAGGCCCTCGCCGCGCGCATGGCTGAGCGCGGCGTGAAGCCGGAGCTCGAGTGCTTCGACTTCGGCATGGTGAGCGCGGCCAATCTGCTCATCCGCCGGGGCCTCGTCGCTCCGCCCTTCTACTTCAACCTGCTGCTAGGCTCGCGCTACTCCGTCCCGGCCACCGCCCGCCACCTCTCGAACCTGGTGGCCGACCTGCCGGACGGGGCGGTCTGGTCGGCTGCCGGCATCGGTCTCTTCCAGCTACCGATGAACGTGCTGGCGATCGCCATGGGCGGCCACTGCCGGACGGGGCTCGAGGACAACATCCACGCCGGCATCGAGCGCGGCGTGCTCGGCACCAACGCCGGGGCGATGGCCAGGCTGGTGCGCCTCACGGAGACGTTCGGGCGGCCGGTCGCGGGTCCCGCGCGGGCCCGGCAGCTGCTCGGACTGGGTCCCGCGCCACGCGCAGCCGACACACCCCGCACCCCGGGTGGCAGCGCCGTGGAAGGCACCCCCCCGGGTGCGGAGGCCGCATGCGGAGGCGCGCCGGCGTGATCCCTTGATCGTGCGCGCCGACGCCGCCTGCCTCCACGGGCTGGAGACGAAGACCCCCCCGACCGAGCTGCTCATCAATTTCTGCCCGACGGGCCTGGTGCGGAGGGAGCGCACGCCGCACGTTCCGCTCTCCCCCGCCCAGATCGTGGATCACAGCTGCCGCGCCCTGGAGCTGGGCGCCTCGATCGTCCACCTGCACGCCCGCGGCAGCGACGGGTTGCCGGAGTGGAGGGCGCGGGCCTACGAGCCGATGATCCTCGGGATCCGGTCCCACTATCCCAGCGCCGTGATCGGCGTGAGCTGCATCGGCAACGACTTTCCCGAGCTGGAGCGTCGCAGTGAGGTGCTTGAGCTCTCGGGCGAAGCGCGGCCCGACGTCGCCAGCCTCGCTCTCGCCACCTTCAACCTGCCCGATGGGGCCAACCCGAACGCGCCCGATGTCGTGGTGGCACTCGTGGAGAAGATGGCCAGGCACGGCATTCGGCCCGAGCTCGAGTGCTTCGATTTCGGCATGATCAACGCCTTGCACCTGCTGATCCGACGCGGATTGTTGTCGCCGCCCTTCCATGGTGAACCTGCTGCTCGGTCGCGCTACACCGTCCCGGCGACGGCGCGGCACCTTTCGGCGCTGGTCGAGGACCTTCCCCCGCAGTCGATCTGGGCGGCGGCGGGGATCGGGCTCTTCCAGGCGCCCATGAACCTGCTGGCCCTGGCGATGGGCGGACACTGCCGGGTTGGCCTGGAGGACAACCTGTATCTCGACTTCGACCGGCGGCAGCTGGCCACCAACACCGAGCTCGTGACGCGCGTCGTGAAGCTCGCGGACGCCGCGGGGCGGCCGCTGGCCAGCCACGCCCGAGCTCGCGAATTGCTCGGGCTGCAGCCCCGTGCCCCTCACCCGACTGCCGCCGGACGCACGACCCTCCGCAGGGAGGCGATCGGCGTGGCGGGAGTGCACGGGACGGGGGCGTGACTCCGCGAGCGCTGCGCCTGCGTCTCGCCGGCTATGTGCGTGATCTGCGTGCCCTTCCGTCCGATGCGGCGTGCGCCTGGCGGCGGGAAGGCCCCCGGGGCGTGCGGCGCGAGCTCGCCGCGCGCACGATCGACCGTGTCTGGC
>JACCXV010000276.1 GCA_013696835.1 Gemmatimonadota bacterium
CGCCGCGGATGTTCCGGCGCGCGAAGGCTCGCGAAGCTAGCTTCAGCTCCCGCAGCGCGGCCGCCCGCGAAGCTAGCTTCAGCCCCCGCAGCGCGACCGCCCGACTGTAAGGGCGACAGCTGCAGCATCAGCGTGACCGCCCCCCCGATGGCTCTGCCTCGTCTGCTCCTGCTCATGACCACGCGCTCGTACCGGGCCAGCGCCTTCCTGGACGCGGCGGGGAGACTGCGCGTGCCCGTGACCGTCGGCTCCGACCAGGCCCAGGCGCTTTCCGAGGCGCATCCGGAAGGGAGTCTGCGGCTGGATTTCTCCTCGCCGCACCACGCGCTGCCGGCGATCGTGCGCTTCGCAGCCGAGCACCCGATCGGCGCCGTTCTGGCAGCGGATGACGACGGGGTGGTCCTGGCGGCGCTCGCGGCCCAGGCACTCGGCCTGCCGCACAATCCACCCGATGCGGTGCGGTGCGCGCGCGACAAGCTGCAGATGCGCGAGACGCTGGCGCGAGCGGGCCTGCCGAGCCCACGGTTCGAGGCCCTTCCTGCCGGAGCCGATCCGCGGGCCGCGGGCGCTGCGGTGGGCTTTCCGTGCGTGGTGAAGCCTCTCTCTCTGTCTGCCAGCCGCGGGGTCATGCGGGCCGACGATTCGGTGGGGCTCGCGGCAGCCGTGCGGCGGCTTTCGACGCTCCTGGAACGGGAGCGACCAGCGGAGTCGTACGCGGGCCAGGCCGAGACGGATGGCTCCTCTCGCATCCTGGTCGAGAGCTTCATCCCCGGTGTGGAGGTCGCCGTCGAGGGTCTGCTCGTGAACGGCGTGCTCGAGGTGCTGGCGGTGTTCGACAAGCCCGACGCGCTCGATGGTCCGTTCTTCGAGGAGACGATCTACGTCACTCCTTCGCGTCTGCCGGAAGCCCGGCAGCGGGCCGTGCGCGCGTGTACGGCTGAGACGGCACGGGCGTTGGGACTGACGGACGGGCCTGTCCACGCGGAGCTGCGGGTCAACGAGGATGGGCCGTGGCCCGTGGAGCTCGCCCCGCGGACGATCGGGGGCCTGTGCGCTCGCGCGCTGCGCTTCGGCGAGGGTGTCTCGCTGGAGGAGCTCGTGCTGAGCGTGGCGCTCGGCCTGCCGGTTGCATCCTTCCGGCGGGAGAGCGTCGCCTCGGGCGTGATGATGGTGCCGATTCCCCGCCGCGGCATCCTGCGCGACGTGCGAGGGATAAGCGCGGCGAGGGAGATCCCCGGCCTGGAGGATGTGCTCATCACGATCCCGATCGGCCAGGAGGTGATCCCGCTCCCCGAAGGATCCCGCTATCTGGGGTTCCTCTTCGCGCGCGCGGGCACTCCGGCGGAGGTGGAGGACGCGCTGCGCCATGCGCACAGCCGCCTGGAGTTCGAGATCGATCCCTCCCCCGGCGCCGCAGGGGCCGTTCCAGGTTGACCTCGGGAACGGCGCTCCCTACGATATGATGCGCTGCGGGAGGCGAGGCTCGCTGCGTCGACCTCCGCAGCGTCCTACCACGGCGGCAGAGGAGCAGCGATGGAAGAAGGCTCGGTGCATGTCGGCAACGACTCGTCGCCGGCAGAGAATGGCGGCGGGGCGGCGCCCCTGCTCACAGTGGATGATTCCGCGCGCGAGAAGATCCGCGAGCTGATGGCGGGGGAGCCCGGCGAGGCTCTCGCGCTGCGGGTGGGCGTCGAGGGCCGCGGCCCGGGCGGCTTCCAGTACAACCTCCAGTTCGTCGACGCCGGCGAGCGCGCGGCGGACGACGTCGTGGTCGAGGCCGGCGGGTTCCAGGTCTACGTTGATGCGGCGAGCGTCGAGGACCTGCGCGGAGCCTCGATCGCCTACGTCGAGAACCTGCCCACGCCGGGGTACGAGAGCGGGTTCAGGATCGACAACCCCAACCCGTTGTGGCGGGATCCTCGCGCGGCGGCGGTCCAGGAGGTGCTCGACGGCAGGATCAATCCCGGAGTCGCGGGCCACGGCGGGCGCGTCACCCTGCTCGACGTGCGGGACGACGTCGCCTACATCGCGCTCGGCGGAGGCTGCCAGGGG
>JACCXV010000283.1 GCA_013696835.1 Gemmatimonadota bacterium
CCCCGGACACGCGCTGCTCGCCGAGGAAGCCGCCGGCGAGGCTGCCTCCTACCAGGCGCGGCCGTTGTTCGTCGCGTCCGCCGACGATCCGGAAACGGGACCTGCCGGCGTGCTCGACGTGCAGGCCGGCTCCGGCGATGCGAACGTCATCGAGTGGATCGTGGACCCGCTCGACGGAACGAAGAACTTCATCCACGGCTATCCGGCGTACGCGGTCTCGGTGGCCGCGCGCGCGCCGCAGGGGATCGTGGCGGGGGCCGTCTACGATCCGCTGCGCGACGAGATGTTCAGCGCCGCGCTGGATCAGGGGGCGACGCTGAACGGTCATCCCATACAGGTCTCCTCGGCCCTGGACCCCTCGCTCGCGCTGGTCGCGACCGGCTTCCCCTTCCGCCATTCCGCTCTCGCCGAGCCGTATCTGGAGAGCTTCCGGAGGGTCTCCGGGATCGTGAGCGACATCCGTCGCGGGGGCTCGGCGGCGCTCGATCTCGCATACGTCGCGTGCGGGCGGCTCGACGGCTACTGGGAGCTGGCGCTCTCTCCGTGGGACATCGCCGCCGGCCTGCTGCTGGTCGAGGAGGCCCGCGGCACGATCACCGACGACGACGGCGGCCACCGCCTCTTCGAGCGCGGGCACGTGATCGCGGGCGGAGTCGCGATCCACGCCGTGCTGCTGGAAGTCGCCCGCGCCTCTTTCGGCAGGCGCCTCGACGACTTCGTCCGCACCGGAGCGTCGAGCGCTTGACGGAGCACGTGGCCCCTCCCGGCAGCGCGGGATCGCTGCCGCACCCGGATCGCAAGCTGCGCGTGGGGATCGTCTTCGGGGGCCGCTCGGGCGAGCACGAGGTCTCGCTCATGTCCGCTCGTGCGGTGGTCGCCGCACTCGATCCCGCCAAGTACGACGTGATCGGCATCGGGATCACACGCGAGGGGCGCTGGCTGCTCGCGGGCGATCCGCTGGGACAGTTGCTGCAGCAGGCCGGCGCTCGAATCGAGGCTGGACCGGGCACGCGGGCCGTCACGTTCGTGCCGCAGCCGGGGGAAGCCGCCGTGCTGCGGCTGGACGACATGGGGGGCCAGGCAGGGTGTGGAACAGAGCGAGGAGCCATGGAAGGAGCGCCGCTGGCTCCCGGGGCCGGGGCTCGCCCCGACGTGATCTTTCCGCTGGTTCACGGCACGCACGGCGAGGACGGGTCTCTCCAGGGCCTCCTCGACCTGGCCGAGATCCCCTACGTGGGGCCGGGCATCCTCGCATCGGCCGTCGGCATGGACAAGGCGGTGTTCAAGGCGCTCATGCAGGCGCACGGCATCCCCGTGTCGCCATGGCGGCTCGTGACGGTGAGGGGCAGGCCGGGGGAGTCAGCCGATTGGCTGCATCCGGCCGGCGAGCTCGGCTACCCGCTGTTCGTGAAGCCGGCCAACGGCGGATCCAGCCTCGGCGTCACGAAGGTGAAGAGCGTTGCCGGACTGGAGGCGGCGATCCGGGAGGCCGCCGAATACGACTCCCGCGTGCTGCTCGAGCGAGCGATCGCCGGCCGCGAGCTGGAGTGCGCCGTGCTCGGCAACGACGATCCAGAGGCCTCCATCGCCGGAGAGGTCATCCCGGGACACGAGTTCTACGATTACGAGGACAAGTACTTCGACGACAAGTCGCGTACGGAGATCCCCGCGCGGATCACCCCGGAGCAGATGTCGGCCGTTCGCGAGCTGTCAGTGCGTGCCTTCCGCGCCATCGACGGGGCGGGCATGGCGCGTGTCGACTTCTTTCTGGACGAAGCCACGGGCGAGCTGTTCGTGAACGAGCTGAACACGATCCCGGGGTTCACACGCATCAGCATGTACCCCAAGCTTTGGGAGGCTTCCGGTATCGCCTTTCCCGTTCTGCTGGAAAGGCTTATCTTCCTCGCCCTCGAACGTTCTGAGCGCCTCCGCCAAAGGAAGCTTTCCCCGTGACGGGTATAGACGTGATCGACCAGATCGATCCGACCATGCTGCGCTGGATCCTGCTCCTCGCGGGGGGGCTGATCCTGCTCATCCTCGTGCTGCGCTTCGCCATCCGTCCGAAGAAGCCACATCCTGCGGGGTTGGGCCTGCCGGTCGCGCCGACGTCCGCCAGCGGGTCCGGAGCGACTGCCACGGGAGCTTTGGGTACGGGGGGAAAGGGAGGCGTCGCGCCCGGCACACCAGCATTTGCGTCCGGCGGGCGGGCGGCCACGTCCAGCCGGGGGGCAGGGGGACCAACGGCGGCTTCACGTGAAGTACCGGCGACTCCCAACGGGGCGCCTGGCATGCCGCCATCCTCGCCGTCTCAGCACGCCGAGAGGGGCGGGGCCGATAGAACGCCGATCGGTGCTCCGCCGGGCCAGAGTCCCGGTGGCATGCCCCCACAGGGGGCGGGCGTCGGGGCGGCGATGGGCGCGACCGGCGGTGCGACGAACCTCATCGCGGGTGCCGGCGCCGTGCCCGCGAGTGCTCTGGTCGACCAGGACGAGGTGCGGAGAGAGAGCAAGCCGGACAGCAAGTCCGCCAAGGGCGTCTGTCCGAAATGCGGAGGACGCTTTCTGGTCGGCGAGATGGAGGGGCCGACCCTCATGATCGACGGGGTCGCCCGCGACGACTTCCAGCCGCTCCTCTCGGCTCGGGAGTGCAGCGACTGCGGCTACCTCGAGTTCTACACGCGGCCGGCTCCCGCGTGAGCGCGAACGGATCAGGGGCCTCGGTGTACCGGCAGGTTTCGATCGATCATTCCCGTGAACAAGGAGGAAGGATGCGTGCTCTCTTCGGAGTTCTGCTCGTCGCGCTGACGCTGGGATGTTCCGCGAAGGGCGAGGTCGAGGTCGACTCGGACGGTGACACTGACGCCAAGCCGGCGGCGGAGGACACCACCGACCAGATGTAGCCCGCGGCGTTGCCGCCGCCCGACCGCAGCGGAGTCAGACGACGCGGCGGTGACTGAGGGAGACGTTGGCCCGTGGTGTAATCGGCAACACGCTTGACTCTGGATCAAGAGACTCCTGGTTCGACTCCAGGCGGGCCAACCAAAGGTAAGGCGAAGGGGCGGCGAGCTTTATAGGCTCGCCGCCCTTTTCGCGTTATCTTCGGAAGCAGGGTATGGCCACGGGTATGGCCACGGGTCGGAAGCGAGGTTCTGGGAGGTGTGGGCGCGGTCGAAGGCGATGCGGTTGGACGAGGCTAGGGAAGGCGGCATTGACGTCCGGCAATGACCCTCGGGCGACGCTCCCCTACGGAACGGCGGAATTGGGCTGCGCGTTGTACGGTATGATCCGGGGACACAGCGATTCGCGGTCCCTGACCAAGTCCACGCGCGTTAAGGCCGGATGGGCTGCGACGCCACCGCGACGCCTCAGCAAATATACTGCGCCGGCCGTCCAGTTCGGGCATGTTATCCAGTTCGGTCCATTTGTCGTTAGGCGTCATGGTTCGCCCTCGCATTTGAACTCTTGCTCCGGAACCCAAGCCGCCGGTCGCGGCAGACGACGACAAACGGCGGTACAACGCGAACAACAGGAGACGCAATGCCACAATCAGAACAAGAGACCCCGTCGGCGCG
>JACCXV010000290.1 GCA_013696835.1 Gemmatimonadota bacterium
GCCCTGGAGCGTGGCGATCCCCGTGCCGCGCGCGACTGGCTCTCCCGCGCGGCTGAGGTCGAGCCCGCCAACGCGGAGCTGCGCGAGCGCCTGGAGACGGTGCACGCCCCCGGGGAAGCCCGCGACACGCCGCCGTCCGCGGTCACCGAGACGCCTCTGGAGTCGGGCCCGCCCACGGCCGCAACGCAGGGAGGGGGTGTCCCGCGCACGGACGGCGCCGATCGCACCGAGGAGATCGCCACGGTGACACTCGCCGAAATCTACGCGGAGCAGGGACTTCACGAGCGGGCGCTCGACGTGTATCGCAGGATTCTCGAGAACGAGCCTTCCAACGCTCTGGTGCACCGCAAGATCGAGCAGCTCGAAGGCGCGCTGGAGGCGGAGCGTGCGGAAGTCGACGCCCGCAGCGGCGCGGACCTGGCGGGCTTCCTGCCCTCCGTGCCTTCGGTGCTGGGGGGTGAGCTGGCGGGCCGCGTCGCACGCTCCGCACCGGCCCCCAATGCGTCCGCCCTCGAGCGGCAGTTCGGCTCTCCCGGTCAGCGTGCAACGGCGCCCGCCGAGCCCTGGGCGTTTCTGCTGCAGGACGAACCAGACAACGACCCTGAGCAGGTGTTCGGGGGGGCACGCTTCGGCGCGGCATCGGATCTCGCCGGGGACCGCGAGGAGAAACTCGACTGGCTCCCACCCTCACGACACGGGACGGCGCCTCCGATTGCCCAGGAATTCACCAGCCTGGCGTCGACGGCGCCGCCCGTTCCTGCTTTCGAACCCGGGCAGTATGCGGATGCCTCGGCATCCCTCGCGTCCCAGCCGCCAGCTGGAGCGGAGCCCCGGGGCGAAGTGCTGACACCCGCGGCGGAGCAGGCTCCGGCCGCCAAGGCCGAGGAACCTCGTGGCGTGCCTGAGCCCGTAGCGGCCGAGGGACCTCCGCTCGTGCCGGAAACGGTCGCCCCTGCGGAGCCCCCGCCGCCGAGCGGCGCGCAGGAGACGCCTCCAGGACAGCCGCAGGCGCCACAGCGCACCCTCGTGGAGGAGGAGGACCTGCGCAAGTTCCAGGAATGGCTGCGCAGCCTGAAATAGGCCTGCGCCGCGTCGCGGGAGTCCCTCGGTGAGATGGATCGGAGTGCTCAACGGGCCCAACCTGAACGTGCTCGGCACGCGTCAGCCGGAGATCTACGGCTCGGCCACGTACGAGCAGCTGCGGCTCGGTCTGCAGGGCAAGGCTGGCTCGCTGGGAGTCGGCGTCGAGGTCTTCCAGAGCAATCACGAGGGCGAGCTCGTCGACAGGCTTCAGGCTTGGTCCGCGGAACCGGACATCGCCGGCGTCATCGTGAACCCCGCAGGTCTGGGGCACACCAGCGTCGCGCTGCGCGATGCCTGCGAGCTGCTGCCCTGTCCGTTCGTGGAGGTCCACCTCTCGAACGTGGCGGCGCGAGAGCCGTTTCGCCGCACGTCCCTCCTCTCCGACCTCGCCCGGGGGGTGGTCAGCGGCCTCGGCGTCTTCGGCTACGAGGCCGCGCTCGAGTTCCTGGCCCGGCGTCCGGACGTGCCTTAGCCGCCCCGGCGAGGTTGTAGCGCTTCACCTCCCGGCGTACATTCTCCGCCGACGCGGGCCCGGCAGCCGGGCGCCTCTCACGCCTCCTCAGCGAGACCGACTGCATGGCATCGACCGCCGATTTCAGGAACGGCCTCGTGATGCGTTACGAGGGAGCGCTGTATCAGATCGTGTATTTCCAGCACGTGAAGCCCGGAAAGGGGGGTGCCTTCGTCCGTACCAAGCTGAAGAACATCCTGACGGGCGCGGTGATCGAGCGCACGTTCCGGGCGGGAGAGCGGATCGAGGACGTGCGGCTGGAACGCCGCCCGCTGCAGTACCTGTACAACAGCGGGGGCATCTATTACTTCATGGATCTGGACACCTTCGAGCAGCACCCGGTGTCGGGGCAGATCGTGGAGGGACAGGTCCGCTTCCTCAAGGAGAACACCGTCGTGGACGCACTCTTCCACGAGGGCCAGATCCTGCTGATCGAGCTACCGAACTTCATCGAGCTCGAGGTCCGGGACACCGATCCCGGCCTCCGCGGGGACACCGCCACCGGCGGCACCAAGCCAGCCACGCTCGAAACCGGCGCCGTCGTCCAGGTTCCGCTCTTCGTCAACCGGGGAGACCGGATCCGTGTGGACACGCGCACCGAGCAGTACCTGGAGCGCGCCTGACGGCGCGGCCGTGAACCAGCGCGACATCAAGGCGCTGATCAAGCTCGTCGAGGAGTCGGGCATCGACGAGCTCGAGGTGTCACGCTGGGGCCGCAGCGTGCGGATCGTGAAACGCTCCGCCAACGGCGCCGAGCCAGACGTCAGCGCCGGGGTTGGCGGTCTCGCCGGGGGCGCATCGCACGCCATTCCCGCTTCCCCGCCGCCGCCGGCTTCCGTTGCTGCATCCGGCGCCTCCACTGCAGCGACGGATGGCGCGGGACGCGGCCGCCCGGGGATCGAGATCGTCCGCGCTCCCATGGTCGGCACCCTCTACCGTGCGCCCTCGCCGGAGGCCCCGGCGTACGTCGACGTGGGCGATCGCGTGCGCAAGGGTCAGACCCTCTGCATCCTCGAGGCGATGAAGCTCATGAACGAGATCGAGTCCGAGCACGACGGGGTCGTGCGCGCGGTGCTCGCCGAGAACGGCGAGCCGGTGGAGTACGGGCAGCCGCTCTTCGAGCTCGAGACCGTCTGAGCCGGGGGCCCGTCGGGGCGCCGTGACCCTCAAGGAGATCCTCAAGGAGATGCTCGATCGGGGCGCCTCCGACCTGCACCTGAAGGTCGGAAGCCCGCCCGCGATCCGCGTGACCGGCGCCCTGCACCCGGTCGGCAAGCTCTCCGTCTCAAACGACCACCTGAAGACCTTCATCAGCCAGGTGCTCTCGGAGCGCCAGCAGCGGATCCTCATGGAATCGCGCGAGCTCGACTGCGCATTGTCCGTGGCGGGTCTCGGCCGCTTTCGCTGCAACGTCTCCTTCCAGCGCGGAACGCCGGCTTTCTCCATCCGCGCCATCCCAGTCGAGTTCAAGAGCATCCGCGAGCTCAACCTGCCTCCCGTGGTGGAGTCGCTGGCGCTGCTGCCCCGGGGACTGGTCCTGATCACGGGGGTGACGGGGAGCGGAAAGTCCACCACGCTCGCCGCCATGATCCAGCACATCAACCAGAACGAGCGCATGAAGATCGTCACGATCGAGGATCCCGTGGAGTTCC
>JACCXV010000302.1 GCA_013696835.1 Gemmatimonadota bacterium
TGCACGCGACCCTCGCTGGCGGCTGCCCTGCTCTTCCTGATCCTCGCCGCACCTCTTGTCGCGCAGTCGAAGCCACGCGCGCGCGATCTCGGGGTGCCCTTCGACGGCACGCCGGGCCCGCTCAACGCCATCACCGACGTCGCCGATGTCGAGGTGGGGCACACGACCCTCATCTCCGGCAACGGGCGCCTCGTCGTCGGGAAGGGACCGGTGCGCACCGGCGTCACCGCCGTCCTGCCCCGGGGGAAGGCCTCCGCCGCCCCGGTGTTCGGCGCCTGGTTCACGCTGAACGGGAACGGCGAGATGACGGGCACGACGTGGATCGACGAATCCGGGCTGGTCGAAGGGCCGATTCTCATCACGAACACGCACAGCGTCGGTGTCGTGCGGGACGCGGTGATCCAATGGATGCTCGAGCACCATCCCGGATTCGAGTGGTCGCTACCCGTGGTGGCCGAGACGTGGGATGGCATGCTCAACGATCTGAACGGCTTTCACGTCAAGCCTGAGCACGTGTTCCAGGCCCTCGACGGCGCGCGCGGGGGTCCGGTGACGGAGGGAGCGGTGGGAGGTGGGACGGGGATGCTCTGCAACGGCTTCAAGGGGGGCATCGGAACGTCGTCGCGCCGCCTCACGCCCGAGGCTGGCGGGTACACGGTGGGGGTGCTCGTCCAGTGCAATTACGGTGGACAGCGCGGTCTCCGCATCGCCGGCGTTCCCGTAGGTCGCGAGCTGACGGAGCCGGGCGTCTGCGTGGCGGGCCGCCAGGTGCCATCCCAGTCGCTGCTCCGTGACCTTCCCCGCTGTTCCGAGCAGGCGGGCGAGCCGCGGAAGGCCGAGCCCGGCTCGATCATCATCGTGGTTGCCACCGACGCCCCGCTCCTGCCGCACCAGCTCGAGCGCCTGGTCCGCCGGACGACGCTGGGGCTGGGCCGTGAGGGGAGCGTCTCGAGCAACTTCTCGGGCGACATCTTCGTCGCGTTCTCCACCGCGAACGGCGAGACGGTCGCGGCGGACTCGGCGTTCTCCGTCCGAATGCTCCCGAATCACAGGCTGGACCCGCTGTTCGCCGCGACCGTGCAGGCCACCGAGGAGGCGGTGACGAACGCCATGATCGCCGCCGAGACGATGACGGGGGCGGACGACGTGCGGGCGTACGCGCTCCCCCACGAGCGGCTGCGCGAGGTGCTCGCGAAGTACAACCGTCTCGAGGAGCCGGGGCGGTAGTCGGTCCAGTGAGACCCGCGCTGCGGCTGATCCTCGGTGTGGCGGCCGTTTCGCCCGGAGTGGTCGCCTGCACTGCGTCCGCGTACGGTGTCACGTACGTGTTCGACGTCGAACGGACGGTCGAGACGGCTGTTGCACGTGACGGGGTGGAGAGCACGCCCCCTAGGACAGACGGCGACGACCTGCGCATCACCTGGCGAGTTCGCGATGACGGCTTCGTTGCCGGCGTGACGAATGGCAGCGGTGCGCCGGCCGCCCTCATCTGGGACGACGCCAGGTACGTGCGCGGGTCCAGCGCGGAGCCCATCGTCAACATGACCGCCCCTCCGCAAGGCCGCGACCTGCCGCAAGACCCCACACGAATCGCCCCGGACGGCAGCATCGACGTTCACGTGCTTCCACGGTCACACACGACCTGGCTCGGCGACAGCGGAGGATGGTCGCAGCGATCCTCCCTGTTCCACCACGGGCCGGCCTGGACGGGCACCCGTCACGTGCGGGAGCGTGAGGCGGAAGAGGCGGAGGGTATTCGGTTCGTGCTGACGATTCCGGTGCGGATGGGGGCGGGCGTTCGGATTCACCGCCATGCGTTCCGGGTCACGGGAGCGGAGATACGGGCCGAGTACTGGTAGGCATCTCAGAGGAGGAGCGAACGAATGGTGACGATCCCGATGCTTTGGGCGCCGATCGTGCTCTCGACCGTCCTGGTCTTCCTGGCGAGCTTTCTGATCTGGTCGGTGCTGCCCTGGCACAAGGGCGACTATCGCGGACTTCCGGACGAGGAGGCCGTCGCCGAGCTGCTGCGGAGGCAGGATGTGGCGCCCGGGCAGTATTCGATCCCGTACGCCGGCAGCCAAGCGGCGATGAAGGACCCCGAGTTCGTGAAACGCATGGAGCAGGGACCCGTGGGCTTCCTGACGCTCACACCGCCGCGAGCGCCAGGCATGGGCCGGAGCCTCGGGCAGTGGGCCGCCTACGTGCTCCTGATCTCGCTCTTCGTCGCGTACCTGGCGAGCCGCACGCTCGCGCCGGACGCCGACTACCTGCGCGTCTTTCGCGTGGCGGGAACGGTGGCCGTGCTCGCATACTCCGCCGCGGTGATCCCCAGCGGGATCTGGTTCGGCCGGCCCTGGGGAAACGTCTGGAAGGACGTGCTGGACGGGGTGGTCTACGGCCTGCTCACGGCCGGCACCTTCGGCTGGCTCTGGCCGCGGTGACGGTCCGCGCCGAACCGCACGGATCCGTCCCGCTCGGCCCGCGCATTTCGATCTCGTGAATCATCCCGTTCGCCAACCCTCGAGGAGGTTCGTCATGGCCGGTGCCAAGATCGTCGTGCTCTACCCTCGTCCCAGCGACGTGGACGTGTTCGAGAAGGCATACACGCAGGACCACGTGCCGCTCGTTCCCAAGTTCAAGGGCATCACCAAGTTCATCCAGTCGAAGGTGATCGGCGCGCCGGGCGGCGGAACCCCGGCGTTCCACCGCATCGCGGAGCTGCACTTCCCGTCGATGGACACGTTGAACGAGGCCGCTGCCTCGGCCGGTGCGCAGGAAGCCGTGGCGCACGCCGTCTCCATCTCCACGGGCGGAGCGCCGGTGTTCCTGGTCTGCGAGGAGGAGACGCGCACGTTCTGAAGAGACCGGGAACGTTCTGAAGACGTTGGATCCGGGGCCGGTCAGCTCGGCCGGCGTGCGAAGATCTCCTGCACCGCCTGGATCGTGTCTGCCTCCTCGGGCGCCTTGTCGGGCCGGTACGCCTTCACGCGCGCGAACCTGAGGGCGACGGCGCCAGGATAGCGCGGGCTCGTCTGAACGCCGTCGAACGCCACTTCCACGACCATCTCCGGCCGAACGTGGACGGTCCAGTCGTCCCGCTCCCGCTCGCGAGCGAGCAGCTCCTGCGTCTGCCAGGCGAGCATTTCGTCGGTGAGCCCCTTGAAGGTCTTACCG
>JACCXV010000309.1 GCA_013696835.1 Gemmatimonadota bacterium
CAGGATGGCGGAAGGCAGGAAGGTGAACGGGCAGAACGGCTCCAAGAAGCTCGCCGAGGTTAGTCGTCTCGGCAGCGAGCTGGAGAAGACGAACGTGCGCATCACGCAGCAGACGCAGTGGATGCGCAGCCTCTCCAACGATCTGCGTCGTCTCGCCGACAAGCTCTACGGGCTCACGGAGGGCCGGGTGACGCTGTCGGACGTGAAGGTCCCGGCGGGCCGCTACCGCACGCCGGACCAGACGCTGCTGGACTCATCGGAGTTCGTGAACGGGGCCGAGCGCATGGTGCAGGTCAAGCGCCGCTTCACGAGCATGGAGAAGGATCTGGCAGCCGCCGACGATCTGCGCGACGAGATCGACGCGAGCTCCCGCCCGGCGAGCCGCAGGAAAGCGGGCTAGTCCCTTCCAGCGCAGGGCGGCCCGCTAGTCCCCAGTCTGGCAAGCCCGGCTAGCCCCGGCTGAGGAAGCCGGCTCGCCCGTCCTACCTGATTCCCGAGATGTCGCGACATCTGCTCCTCTCGACTCTGACACATCCTTGCGGTGGAGTCGAGGCGGTTCCACCGACACTCGAGCAAGCCGCCGAACGGCGCGCGCGCATTCGCCGAGGGCCTATACGAGTTCCTCCACGGGCGAGGCCGCCCCGAGCGACGATTCGAACGCTGGTGTCAGGTGATCGCATCGCTGCCGCGAAGGCAGACGCGGGTCGCGACGTGGCCCGTCATGACGGTTTTCGGGTTCATCGCGCAACCCGACGATCACATGTTCCTCAAGCCGAATGTCACCCGCACGGCCGCGAACGAGTACGGGTTCGACTTCCGCTATCGATCGCGCTCCGGTGGGGACACCTACGCAAGCCTGCTCGACTTCGCCGGTGCCGTGAAGCGCGATCTGCGCGACCTGCGGCCTCGTGACAACATCGACATCCAGTCGTTCCTGTGGGTGCTGGGATCTGACGAGTACGGGGGCTGACGTGCCTCGTGTCTCGGACCTCGTGCTTCGAGCCTCGGACCTCGTGCCTCGGGCCTGTTGAGCCGCTTCTTCTCCTACAGGATGGGCAGGTAGTACTCCACCTCGTAGCGCGACACGCGGGCCTTGTAGTCGTCCCAGATCACCCGCTTGTTGTGCATCAGCTGCTCGAAGACGTGATCCCCCAGCGTCTCGCGTAGCAGCTCGGCCCCCTGAGCGACCTTGATCGCCTCCAGCAGGTCCTCGGGCAGGGAGTCGATGCCGCGCTCCGTCTTCTCCTCCTCGGAGAGGTGGAAGATGTTGACGTTGTCAACGGGCTCGAGCGGCTCATAGCCCTCCTCGATCCCCTTCAGCCCCGCCGCCAGCATCACCGCGAACGCCAGGTACGGATTGCAGGCCGGGTCGGGGTTCCGCACCTCGACGCGCGTCGCCTTCTCCTTGCCGGGCTTGATCTGCGGCACCCGCACCATGGCCGACCGGTTGGCGTTGGCCCACGTGATGTAGACCGGCGCCTCGAATCCCGGCACCAGCCGCTTGTACGAGTTTACCCACTGATTGGTGACGATCGCGTTCTCGCGCGCGTGGCGCAGGATGCCGGCGATGTACTGCAGCGCCGTGCGTGACAGGTGGTGCCGCCCTGCGGGATCGAAGAACACGTTCTTGCCCCGCCGGTCGAAGAGCGACTGGTGGCAGTGCATCCCGCTGCCGTTCACGCCCTGGATGGGCTTGGGCATGAACGTCGCATAGATCCCCCTCTCGTAGGCCGCCCGCTTCACCGCGGCCTTGTAGCTGATGACCTTGTCGGCCATCTCCAGCGCCTCCGAGTAGCGCAGGTCGATCTCGTGCTGGCTCGGCGCGACCTCGTGGTGGCTGTACTCGACCTGGATGTCCATCGCCTCGAGCATGCGGATCGTCTGCTTCCGCAGGTCGGAGCCGAAGTCGAGCGGCAGCATGTCGAAGTAGCCGCCCCGGTCGAGCGGCGTCGGGTCCTCCGACGAGGGGAAGTAGAAGTACTCGAGCTCCGGGCCCACGTAGAAGTCGAAGCCCATCTCCCGCGCCTTCGCGAGCGCGCGCTTGAGCACGTAGCGCGGGTCGCCGTCGTACGGCTGGCCGTCGGGGGTCGTGACGTCGCAGAACATGCGGGCGACGTTCTGCTCGTCCTGCTTCCAGGGCAGGAGCTGGTAGGTGGCCGGGTCGGGCATGGCCACCATGTCGGACTCCTGGATCCGCGTGTAGCCCTCGATCGAGGAGCCGTCGAAGCCCTGCCCCTCCTCGAGCGCGGTCTCGAGCTCATGCAGCGTGATCGCGAAGCTCTTGAGCATGCCCAGGATGTCGGTGAACCACATGTGGACGTACTTGACCTTGTCGGCCTTGACGCGCTCGATCACCGCGCGGGTCGCCGCTTCTCGTGCGCGGCGTTCACCGCCGCTTCGGCCCCCGGTTCGCGAAGCGTTGGCGTCGGCTCGGCCGGGGCGGCCATCCTGCTCGCGGGCAGCGGCGGAGGACGACGACGGACGGCGCGCAGCGGTCTTCGTGGCCACGTGAGAACCTCCAGGTGGGTGGACGCAGGGGCGGTGGGAGGCATGGAAAGTAGCCCAGAAGCGGGTGCCTGCACAGAGCGACGGGCAGCCGGTTCCACTCAGGCCGGGCGAGTGGGAGACTAGCCCGTTGGAGGTCATGCTCGCTAGTTCTTAGAACCGCTGGGGGACGTCCTTGACGAGTCTGGACCCACCGGTGACGTCGGCTGAAGAAGAAGGGTCGTGACCAGCTCGACTCCGCGAAGATGGAGGAGAATCATGCGTTTCCCCTGTACACTTCTACTTTCAGTGGCACTCACGATGGCGGGATGCGGAGACGGTACGACGGAGCCTACCGTGCTCAGCCGCATTGTGGTCGGCAACATCGATGCTGTTGGCGACGAGCGCGTGCTCGAGGCGCCCGGAACTGCGATTGCCGGGGAACTGGTGAACGTGACGGTGACCACGTTCGGCAACAGCTGTGTGGGAGCGGCGGGCGCAGCAGTCGTCGTGCACGGTATGGAAGCGATCGTCACGCCCTACGACCAGGAACAACTGGCGGGAGGCTGCCTGGATTTTCGAAATGCCAATCCGCGGCAGGTGGCGATCGTTTTCGATGACGCTGGCGAAGCAAAGCTCCTCGTCCGCGGTCGTAGCGATCATCGGCCCGGAATTGTTTCGCTCGAGCATCGCATCAGCGTGAGCGCTCGACCTTGAGGGGGGATGATCCGCGGGCGCCGTCCCTTCCGGTTGTCGCTTTTGGCACATCAGCGGATGGACGATACATAGCTCGGCGGCAATCCGACCCTGCCTGCCAACTCTCTCAGCCGTGATGAGTAGTTCGGATTGCGCTCGCCTTCCGTGGGTGGTACGGGAAGATTGAAGAATAGAGCCGGTAGAACGCTCCCGTCCTCGAGTCGGACAGATACAGCTTCGGGACGGTACGCACGGACTGAATCTTCCGCATAGAGGGCGTCCACATCGCTGTGAGTCAGCGCAAAGAGTACGCCATGCACTCTGCGGCCTGGACAGGGCACTAGAGTTGCGCGGGTCCCGATCACGAGAGAGAAGTCATCGACAGATGCCAACCTGCGATTCGCCGGATTCACACCTCTTTCTCGCAGGATGACTTCGTCCATGAAAAGCCCATAGAAAAAAACGTCGATTCGTCTGACGTTCGCTTCCGCCATGGCAATCACCGCCGGGCAAGACGAAGGCGAAGCCGCATCGGGGCAGCTCGAGCAAGCTCAGGGCAAGCTCGGGGCAAGCTCGGTGCAAGCGGCTCCTGTTCAACGACGACCCAGCCGGCGGGCGGCAGGGTCACCGACCGAGGCGACTCTGCACCGCCTAGTCCGTAAGCGCCACCCCGAACGCGTCGTTGGACTCTGCCGCCTCAGGGACTCCCGTCCGGTTCTGGTGCCAGAGCTGATCGCCGGCCGCCGACAGGCCCGTCGAGGAGCCGTAGAGCACGTTCAGGGCTCCGGCCGAAACGGTCCTGACGGTTTCGAGAGGCACGCCGACCACCAGGTCGCTCCTGCCGTCGAGGTCGAAGTCTCCCGCTCCCAGGCTGAACCCGAACCGATCCCCGGCTTCGGCAACGTCCATCGACATCTGGCTGATCCTGATGCCAGAACTGATCCCGGTCGGCCGTGAGCCCGAGCGCGGAGCCGTAGAGCACGTTCACCGCCCCGGCATTGGCACCAGTCGCGAGGTCCTCCAGCGAGGCGCCGACCGTCAGGTCCGCGAAGCGGTCGCCGTCGAAATCACCCGGTCACGAGAGCACCACCGAAGGCGTCCTGGCTCACGATCGAATCCTCGACGCCGGGCACGTCCTGGTGCCACACTTGGCTGCGAGCGGAAGAGAGCCCGGCGGGGGAGCCGTACAGCACGTTCCCGGCGCCGGCTTCATTCGTGATGCCCAGGTCCTCGCTCAGCACGCCGACCGCCAGATCCGCGAAGCCGTCGTGGTCGAAGTCGCCAGCCGCCAGCGCTTCGCCGAAGAGGTCCGAGGCTTCCGCCGTGTCCGGCACGCCTGGGCTGTCCTGGTCCCAGAGCTGGCTGCCCTGGCCGGTCAGGCCGGTGCCGGAGCCGTAGAGCACCGTCACGTCGCCCACCCCGTTCTGAGGGGCGGACCGGGGCCGCCCTTCGTCCACCAGAGGAGCCTAGATTGAAGAAACGGACATCGGGGGTGTCGATTTCTCGGGGCTTCGTTCGACGTGTAGGTAGAGAGTCGAGGCCGGCCCGGTGGA
>JACCXV010000312.1 GCA_013696835.1 Gemmatimonadota bacterium
CCGCGCTGGGCCCGCTCGCGGACGCACTCGTGCTGGACCAGGCGGTCTCGGGCGAGCGGGCACGCCGGACCCTCGGCTGGGAGCCGCGTGAGTCTGGCGTGATCGAGGAGCTGGAGAAGGGCTCGTACCGGATCTGACGACGATTCTCCGGTCGCGGTCGCCCGCCCTGGCTGGCGCACCTATCTTGCCGACATGACTCCCAGGTCCCGCCCGATCTTCTTCGCGCCGGCCGTCAGCCTCTTCGAGGAATGCGTCTGGCGCCCAGCCGTGGACGTGCTGCGTTGCCCGCAGGGCTGGCTGATCAAGGCCGAGCTGCCAGGGGTGCGCGTCGATCAGGTCCGGGTGGCGCTACGGGGGAACAGCGTGGTGCTGTCGGGGGTTCGAAGGGACACGTACCACGAGGAAGGAGAAAGCTACTACAAGATGGAGATCTCGTACTGTCGCTTCGAACGCCGGATCGAGCTGCCCTGTCCCGTCGAGGACGCCGAGGTGCGCCTCTCCACGGACAACGGCCTGCTCTTCCTGCGCCTCGTGAGCGGCACTCCGGAGAGGCTCCCATGACGTCCGGCCCCGAGGCGACCCGGCTGCTCCCCGTCCTGCCGCTGCGCAACACGGCACTCTTCCCATCCCTGCTCCTGCCGCTGTCGGTCGGCCGGGAGGCATCGATCGCCGCCGTGCGGGGCGTGCTCGACTCCGAGGACAAGATCCTCTTCGTCGTGGCGCAGAAGGACGCTGCCGAAGAGGAGGTCACGGAGGAGAGCCTGTACCGGATCGGCACCGTGGCGATGGTGAAGCGCGCCTTCTCGCCCGGCGACGGACAGCCCATCCAGATCGTCGTCCAGGGGGTCGAGCGAGCCGAGGCGGTGGCCTACGAGCGCGACGGGGAGTTTCTGCGAGCTCGCACGCGCACCCTGGAGCTGCCCGAGGAGAACCCGACCGAGGTCGAGGCGCACAAGCGCCTCGTGATGGACGAGGTCAAGCGCGCGCTGGAGCTGCTCGACGCGGAGCCGTCGTCTCAGCTGGGCCAGGCGCTCGCCTCCACGCGCGATGCCCTCCAGATCGTCTATCTGGTGGGGTCGATCCTGAACCTCACGCTCGAGCAGGAGCAGAGCCTTCTCGAGGCGCCCTCCCGCATCGAGGCGCTGCAGCGACTGCGCGCCTTGCTGCTGCAGGAGATCCAGGTGCTGGAGGTGCGCAGGAAGATCGCCACCGACGTGCAGAGCGAGATGACGAAGCAGCAGCGGGAGTTCATGCTGCGGCAGCAGATGAAGGCCATCCAGGACGAGCTCGGCGAGATCGATCCCCAGGCAGCGGAGTCGAAGGAGCTCCGCGACCGTCTTGACGAGACGGAGCTTCCCGACGCCGTCAAGAAGGAGGTGCAACGCTCCCTCGAGCGCCTGGAGCGGCTGCCGCCCGCCGCACCGGACCATCAGGTCACGCGCACCCACCTCGAGCTGATCCTGGAGCTCCCCTGGAGCAAGCGCAGCGAGGACCGGCTGGACCTGGTCCATGTCTCGGATGTCCTGAACCGGGACCACCACGACCTGGAGGAGGTCAAGCGGCGCATCCTGGAGCATCTGGCGGTGCTCAAGCTGAACCCCGCTGCCAAGGCACCCATCCTGTGCTTCGTGGGGCCGCCCGGAGTCGGGAAGACGTCGCTCGGGCAGTCCATCGCGAACGCGCTGGGCCGCACGTTCGAGCGCATGAGCCTGGGCGGCCTGCACGACGAGGCGGAGCTCCGCGGCCACCGCCGCACCTACGTCGGTGCGATGCCGGGGCGCATCCTGCAGGCGATTCGCCGCGCGGGCGTCAACAACCCGCTCATGATGCTCGACGAGGTGGACAAGCTCGGGCGCGATTTCCGGGGAGATCCCGCCGCGGCCCTGCTCGAGATCCTCGACCCGGAGCAGAACGCCACCTTCCGCGACAACTACCTGGACCTGCCGTTCGACCTGTCGAAGGTCTTCTTCGTGTGCACGGCGAACACGACCGACACGCTCCCCGCTGCCCTGCTGGACCGGATGGAGATGCTGCGCCTGTCGGGCTACACGGAGGAGGAGAAGCTCGCCATCGCCCAGCAGTACCTGGTCCCGCGCCAGCTCTCCCACGCCGGCCTCACGGCCGAAGACGTCTCGATCCCCGCCGAGACGCTGCGCGAGATCGTCGCCAACTACACGCGCGAGGCTGGCGTGCGCCAGCTCGAGCGCGCGATAGGCCGCATCATCCGGCGCATGGCGCTGCGCTTCGCCGAGGGCGCGGCCAAGCGCGTCTCCGACGGAGGGGAGCCGATCATCGTGCGCCCCGAGGAGCTCGGGGAGATCCTGGGCACCAACCGCTTCATCGCCTCGCAGGCGCGCACCGAGCTTCCGCCCGGCGTCGCGGCCGGACTGGCCTGGACCGAATCCGGCGGCGAGGTGCTCTACGTGGAGGCGACCCTGCTGCCGGGAGGGAAGGGGCTGAACCTGACCGGGCAGCTCGGTGAGATCATGCAGGAGTCCGCCAAGGCGGCCCGGAGCTACCTCTGGGCACACGCGCGCGAGCTGGGGCTCGAACCCGAGCTCTTCCAGAGCCGCGGCGCGCACATCCACGTGCCAGCCGGCGCCGTTCCCAAGGACGGCCCCTCAGCAGGAGTGGCCATGACGCTGGCCCTGGCGTCGGCCTACGCGAACAAGCCGCTGCGCGCTGACACGGCGATGACCGGAGAGATCTCGCTCGCGGGCCTGGTGCTGCCCGTCGGCGGGATCAAGGAGAAGGTGCTCGCGGCGCGCCGGTCCGGCATCCGGCGGGTGATCCTGCCGCGGCTGAACGAGCTGAACACGCGCGACCTCCCGGCGGAGGTCCGGGCCGACACCGAGTTCGTGTACGTCGACCGGGCGCAGGACGCGTTGAACGACGCTCTGTTCGGGCAGGAGGGGACGCATCTCGTGGCGCCGGCGAGCCCCGCGCCAGCGGCTGCGGCCGCGGCGGCGGCGGCGATCCGGGAGTAGCGAAGGAGAAG
>JACCXV010000378.1 GCA_013696835.1 Gemmatimonadota bacterium
ATCTACTTCGACTTCAACCGCGCCGAGATCCGCACCGGCGACCGCGAGATCCTGGCCCGCAAGGCCGACGTGATGAGCGAGTTCCCCGAGATCGCGATCCGGATCGAGGGTCACGCCGACGAGCGCGGCACGGTCGAGTACAACCTGGCGCTGGGCGAGCGGCGCGCGCAGGCGGCCAAGGACTACCTCGTGAACGCGGGCATCGACCCGAACCGCGTCAGCACGATCAGCTACGGCGAGGAGCGGCCGTCCGTGGACGCGAGCGACGAGGAGGCCTGGTCGCAGAACCGGCGCGACGAGTTCGTGATCACCGGCTCGGCGGGCGGCGACTTCTAGGCGTGGCGCCGGCCGTGCGCATTGGCGCAGTCGGGGGCCCGGGCCGCGCGCCCGGGCCCTGCGCGCTTCTCCTGGCGGCGGTGGCGCTGCTGGCGGGCTGCGGCGCGACGCGCGAGGACTTCGTCCGCCTGGAGAGCGCGGGTGCGGACCAGCACGCGCAGGTCCGGCAGGAGGTGGCGGCGCTGCGCCAGTCGTTCGAGCAGCTCTCGAGCGCGGTGCGACAGCTGCGCGCAGACTTCGACGCGCGGCTCGACGAGGTGAACAACCGCGTGGGCATCGTCGAGAGCCTGATGCGCGACAACGAGCAGATGTTCCAGCGCTTCCAGCGTCGCCTGCAGGAATCGCAGCAGCGGCAGCAGGAGACCGAGGAGGGGCTCGAGGAACAGGCTCCTTCCGACACGGGCCGCGCCTCGCGGGAGCGGCCGGCCGGCAGCGCGCGCGGCGACAGCGCGGGGGCACCCGGCGACCCCGGCGGACGCTCACGTGCGGGTACTGGCGGGGCCAGCGAGATCGATCTCTACAACGGCGCGCTCAACGACTACCAGGCCGGGCGGTTCGACCTCGCTCTCGCGGGATTTCGCGAGTACCTGCGGCTCTACCCGGACGGCACGAGCCCCGACAACGCCCAGTTCTGGGTCGGCCGGATCCACCTGGACGAGGAGCAGTACGACGCGGCGATTCGCGAGTTCGAGCGGCTGCTCGCGAGCTACCCGGAGACCGACAAGGCCGCGCAGGCCACGTTCTACCTGGGCAACGCGAACCGCGGCCTGGGCAACAAGGAGCGGGCGCGCGCCTACTATCGCGAAGTGATCGAGCGTTACCCCGCGTCGCAGGAGTCGCAGCTCGCCCGGCGCGAGCTCGACCGCTAGACGCCGCCGGGCGCCGCCGGAACGCGGGCCCGGCCGGCTGAGCCCTTCCTAGCGCCCGCCTCGCGGGCCGGAGTCTCGCGGGCTCGCCCGCATCGGAGTTCCCCCTCATGCGCTGTCCCTTCTGCGGCTCCGTCGAGGACCGGGTCGTGGACTCGCGCTCCAGCCGGGACGGCCGCGCCGTGCGGCGCCGGCGCGAGTGCCTGGCCTGCAGCCGCCGCTTCACGACCTACGAGTCGATCGAGTCCCTGCCGCGGCAGGTCGTGAAGCGCGACGGGCTGCGGGAGCCATTCGACCGCCAGAAGATCCTGCGCGGGCTGCTCACGGCCTGCACCAAGCGGCCGATCAAGGTCCAGGACCTGGAGTCCCTCGTGGACCGCATCGAGGAGCGGCTCGACGGGCTGGAGGGGCCCGAGGTCGAGAGCCGCGTCATCGGGGAGATGGTGATGGAGGAGCTGCAGCGGCTGGACCCGGTGGCGTACGTGCGCTTCGCGTCCGTCTACCGCAAGTTTCAGGACGCCACCGAGTTCGTCGAGGAGCTCGAGCAGCTCTCCGAAGGAAAGGCTCCCCCGCCGTGAAGCGTCACCTGCGTCCCCCGGGCAGCGCTGAAATGCCCTTCCTCGACCACCTCGAGGAGCTGCGGATCCGGCTCCTCTGGTCGTTCGGCGCCGTCGCGCTGGGCGCCATGCTCGGCGTGTGGCTCACGATCCACTTCGACATCATGCAGCTGCTGGTCGCGCCCGTGCAGAAGTACCTGCCGGGCGGCAAGCTCATCTTCACGAGTCCCACGGAAGCCTTCCTGGTCACGTTCAAGGTCGGGCTCTTCCTGGGCGTATTGCTGGCGCTCCCCGTGCTCTTCTACCATTTCTGGCGCTTCGTCGCCCCCGGGCTGCTGGAGAAGGAGCAGCGCATCTTCGTCCCGGCCGTGCTCGCCTCGCTGATCCTGTTCGCGGCCGGTGTCGCGCTCGCGTTCCTGGTCGTGATCCCGCTCGGGCTCGAGTTCTTCCTCACCTTCCAGAGCGGGGCGTTCCAGCCGTTCCTTTCGGTGGGGGAGTACCTGAGCTTCACGATGCGCATCGCGCTCGTGTTCGGGCTCGTGTTCGAGACGCCGCTGGTGGTGATCCTGCTCTCGTACGTGGGCGTGCTCTCGCCCCGCACGCTGGTACGCTTCCGTCGCCACGCGATCGTCGCCATCGCGATCCTGTCGGCCGTGCTCACCCCTTCGCCGGATGCGCTCTCGATGCTGCTCATGTTCGGCCCCTTCTACCTGCTGTACGAGGCCAGCGTTCAGGTGTCGGTCCTGATCGAGCGCAGGCGCGCGCGGGTGCGCATCGTGGAGCCACGCACCGATCCCGCGGACGCCGGTCCACCGCTAGTGATGGACGATGCGGAGCCCGCGGTTCCCGAACGGGGCTGAGGGTCCTCACGGCCGTGCGCAGGTTCTCCGCCTATCCGCTCCTCCTCCCGCTGCTCCTCGCGGGGCTCCTCTCCCTCGCCGGTCCGGCACGCGCGCAGCAGCCCACCGCCGCGCCGGCGCCCGCTTCGGGCGCGGCCACGGCGCAGGCGGTCACGGAGCGCCCCGGCTTCCGAATCCAGGTCTTCGCCGATGGCAGCTCTCGGCGCGCCCGTGACGAGGCAGTCCGCGTGAGGGGCAGGCTCGGGGGCCGGCAGCGCGTCTACGTGGAGTTCGCCGCCCCTTTCTACAAGGTGCGCGTGGGGAACTTCGCAGAGCGATCCGCGGCAGAGCCGGAGCTCCACCGCCTGCGGGGGATGGGGTACACGGACGCCTGGACCGTGCCCGCCGCGATCGAATCCTCAGCGCCGGCCACGCCTCCGAGGCCCGCGATCGCGGCCCCCGCGCCGCCACCTCCGCCGATGGTCGCCGCCCCGGGCCCGGCCCTGGAGCCAGCTGCTTCGCAGGCGGTCACGGC
>JACCXV010000381.1 GCA_013696835.1 Gemmatimonadota bacterium
GTCATGACGCCCTCACCACAGTCCGCCGCCGGCTGGCTGCTCCTGGAGAACGGCCGTTTCTGGACGGCGGACTCGTCGATGCCGTGGACCGATGCTGTGCTCGTGTTCGGCGAGCGGATCGCTGCCCTGGGAGGGGAGGCCCGTGAGCGCGCTCCCCGCTCCGCGGAGCGCATCGATCTCGGAGGTCGGCTCGCCGTCCCAGGCTTCATCGACAGCCACACGCACTTTCGGGCGGGCAGCCTGGGCATGGCGGCCGTTCAGCTGCGCGACGCGCGCTCCCCCGAGGAGTTCATCCGGCGCATACGCGATCACGCAGCCGCACTGCCCCCCGGCGCGTGGATCACGGAAGGGAACTGGGACCACGAGAACTGGGGGGGGGAGCTGCCGACGCGCGCCTGGATCGACTCGGCTGCGGCGGGCCACCCGGTCTTCGTGAGCCGGCTGGACGGGCACATGGCGCTGGCCAGCTCGGAGGCGCTGCGCATCGCCGGCATCGGGCCCGGCGCGGCGGATCCGCCGGGCGGCACGATCGTGAAGGACACCGCGGGGCAGCCGACGGGCATGCTGAAGGATGCGGCCATGGACGCGGTGTGGCCGCGGGTCCCCGAGCCCTCGGAGCCGCAGGTCCTGCGCGCGCTCGACGCGGGGCTGGCCTATGCCGCGTCGGAGGGCGTCACCAGCATCCAGGACATGTGCTCGCCGCGCGACCCGCCGCTCTTCGCCAGGCTGTTGCGTGAAGGACGGCTCACCGTGCGCGTGTACTGCCGGGAGCCCGTGGAGCGGGTGCCCGAGCTCGCCGCCGTGGGCGTCACCGCGGGGTTCGGCGGACCGTGGCTCAAGCTGGGATCGATCAAGATGTTCGTGGACGGATCGCTGGGATCCTCGACGGCCGCCTTCTTCGAGCCATTCGAGGGCGAGCCGGAGAACCGCGGCCTGGAGATGCAGAGCGCGGAGGAGCTGTATCGCGCGCTGGCCGCGGCCGATCGCGCCCGGCTGCAGCTCTCGGTGCACGCGATCGGCGACCGCGCGATCAGCGACCTGCTCGACGTGTTCGAGCGGATCCGGGCCGGGAACGCGACGTGGGACCGGCGCTGGCGAATCGAGCACGCCCAGCACATCGCGCCAAAGGACTTCGCGCGCTTCCGCGACCTCGCGGTCGTGGCCTCGATGCAGCCCTATCACCTGATCGACGACGGTCGCTGGGCCGAGAGAAGGATCGGACGCGAGCGGCTGGCGACCGCCTACGCCTTCCGCACGCTGCTCGATGCCGGGGTGCGTCTGACCTTCGGATCCGACTGGTTCGTCGCTCCCCTGTCGCCGCTGCGGGGCATCCATGCCGCCGTGACGCGACGCACCCTCGACGGGGCGAACCCCGGGGGATGGGTCCCGGAGCAGAAGATCTCGCTCGAGGAGGCGCTCACCGCGTACACCGCGACCGCGGCCTGGTCGGCCTTCGAGGAGGCCGAGAAGGGGCGCCTCGCGCCGGGCCTCCTCGCCGATGCCGTGGTGCTGGAGCGGGATCTATTCCGCATCCCGCCGGAGGAGATCGCCGACGTGCGCGTGGCGCTGACGATCGTGGGCGGCCGCGTCGCATTCCGGAGCACGCCGTACGGGGGCTGAGGCGGCCACGAGATCACCGCAGCAGGACGAGACTTCCCCTGCCTGCGCGACACCCACCCCTGCTCGACGGAGGCGACATGGCGGCGAAGACGTCGGCGGCGAAGCACCCCATCGCGCGGCTGCAGGCGAGGGATCCCGACACGGGTGACCTCAACGTCGTGATCGACACCCCCCAGGGCAGCCGCAACAAGTTCACGTGGGACGAGGAGCACCAGGTCTTCAAGCTCGCGGGGATCCTGCCGGTAGGCGCGGTCTTCCCGTACGACTTCGGCTACGTGCCCTGCACGGTCGGAGGCGACGGGGACCCGCTGGACGTGCTGGTGCTGATGGACGAGCCAGCCTTCGCGGGGTGTCTGGTTCCGTCGCGCCTGATCGGCGTCATCGAGGCCGAGCAGACCGAGGAGGGCGAGACACGGCGCAACGATCGCCTGATCGCTGTGGCGGTGAAGTCCCACCGGCACCGCGACGTGCGCACGCTGGACGACCTGCGGCCGCACACGATCGAGGAGATCGAGCACTTCTTCGTCTCGTACAACGAGGCGAAGGGCAAGGAGTTCGAGCCGCTGGGGCGGCATGGGCCGAAACGGGCGGCCAGGCTGGTGGAGAAGGGCAGGCGGAGCTTCGCGAACGAGCGGGAGTGAGTACCGCAGCCTCGTCCCCATCGCCGGGTGCTGCGCGGCTCTACGCGGCCTGGGGTGCGGTAGGCGCCTCCATCCTGCTTCAGTTCGCTCTCCTGCTCCACCTCCAGCGGGCTGGCGTCGTGGAGATCTCGGATCGAGGAGGACCGCTGGGGGCCGGGACGCACGTCGGCCTGGCGGCGGCGCTCTTCGTCGCCGGCCTCGCGCTCGTGCGAGGTCTGCGAGCCCGCGCCAGCCGGTCGGTTCGCACGTTCGCCCTGGCCATTGCCGCGTGGGCGGTGGCGGAGGCGCTCGCCGTGGCCGGCCTGGCCGTGGCGCTCGTGCTGGCGCCGGCTCCTCGGCTCGCGCTGACCGTGTACTTCACGGGTGCGCTCCTTCTCTGGCTCCGCAGCCGTCCCTGAGCCACATCGCCTTCGACTGCCGGAAGGAGCTTCCCGGCTTCACGCTCGACGCGCGCTGGCGGAGCTCCCGCAAGGTTGTGGCGCTGCTCGGGCGCTCGGGCTCGGGCAAGACGCTCACGCTGCGCTGCATCGCCGGCCTCGAGCGTCCCGACCGGGGGGCGATCTCGGTCGCAGAGCGGATCCTCTTCGACTCGGAGTCCGGCGTGTGCGTGCCTGTGCGGGATCGCCGCGTGGGCTTCGTATTCCAGCACTACGCGCTGTTCCCGCATCTGCGCGTGCGTGAGAACGTGCTCTTCGGGGTGAACGGATCGGGGAACGAGCGGCTCCGCGAGGTGCTGGCGCTTTGCCGGCTGGAGGGGCTCGAGTCGCGCTATCCGCGGGAGATCTCCGGAGGTCAGCGCCAGCGCGTCGCGATCGCCCGCGCTCTGGCCCCGGACCCCGCTCTGCTCCTGCTGGACGAGCCCTTTGCGGCGCTCGACCGGCAGACCCGCGATGACGTGCTGGGAGATCTGCGGACGATCCTGCAGCGTTCGCCCGTCCCGGCCGTGCTCGTCACGCACGATGCCTGGGAGGCGGAGGCGCTGGCAGAGGAGATCATCCTCCTGGAGGGGGGCTCGGTGCGCGCAGCCAGCCCGCCTCCGGGAAGCTAGCCCTCCGGAGTTTCCGCTCCCTCTCCGAGCCAGGCGTCGAACAGGCGCTCTTGCCGTGCGTCGGGCTCCTCCACCCGCTCCAGCGCCCAGCGCACGTTTCCTTCGCCGGCCACCTTCGAATCGAGATCGAAGATGCGGTCGCGGCGCCGTACGGTGAGGCGCACGGTATCGCCAGGCTGCACGTCCGCGAGCAGTCCCTCCCAGCCGCTGGCGGGCGCCGCCCTTCCATCGACGGCCAGGAGCGCGTCTCCCGTGTCGAGCCCCCCCGCCAGGGCCGGAGACTCCGGGTCGATCGCCACGACCACGGGCCCCTCCGCCTCCGGCCGCGTCTGGATCCGCAGCGTGGCCTCGGGCCGAGCCGGATCGGGAACGCGCGAGACCCGCACGCCGAACGGCCGCAGGACCTCGTCGTAGGGGAGCTCCTCGGTTCCGCTCACGTAGCGCGTGAAGAACTCCTGGAGCGAGCCGCCAGCCACGCGTTCCGCGGCCGCCTGCACGCCGTCCTCCGGTACGCCGCGACCGCCCAGGTACGTCTCCCACAGCGTGGCAAACACGTCGTCCAGCGAGCGCGCGCCGTCGGTGCGCTCGCGGATCATGGCGTCGAGGAGGAAGCCGAGAACCTGGCCCTTGCCGTAGAAGTCCACGCGCAGGTTCGGATTGCCCTGGCCGTAGCCCGTGAGCCAGCTGTCCCACGAGGACAGCGAGACGGGGACGATCCTGCGGCCGGGGGTGCGCTGCAGGCCGTCGATCACGCCGCCCATCTCGCGCAGGAAGGTTTCCGGCGTCGTCAGCCCCGCGCGCCGCACGGTGAGCCCCGCGTAGTAGCTCGTCACGCCCTCCGTGAACCAGTGCAGGGTCGTGAGCTGCTCGCGCATGTAGTCGTAGGGCCAGAGGGCGGCAGGGCGAATGCGCTTGACGTTCCAGGCGTGAAACAGCTCGTGGGCCACGATGTCCAGGAACCCGCCGTAGGCGGTCTCGCTCTCGAACGCGTTGTCCTGGATCACGAACGACGCCGAGCTCGCGTGCTCGACGGCGTGCCCGAAGGGGTAGGGCACCAGGTGAAACAGGAAGGCGTACTCGTCGAACGGAGCGCCGCCGAAGATCGCCGTTTGCCGGCGGATGATCCGCTCGACGTCCCGGGCGATGGATTCTCGCCGCTCCCCGGGCTCGAAACGGCCCTGCAGCCAGATGGTGTAAGGCACCTCGTCGACGGTGAACTCGAGCGCCTGCAGGGACGGGCTAACGATGGTTGGCGAGTCGGCGAGCGTGTGGTAGTCCGGCGCGGTCAACACGTTCCCGCGGCCGCCGCGGGCGAGGGCCGTGGCCGTGCGCCAGCCCTTCGGCGGGGCGATCGTGAGCCGCACCGGACGGGCAATCTGGCCCTCCGGGAACATGAGCAGGTTGACGGGATTGAAGTACGCCTCCTCCGGCGAGAGCAGGCTCGCCCCCGCGTCCAGCGTGTTCGCGTAGTAGCGGTAGCGGACGCTGACGCGCTCCCCGCCCCGCAGGCCGGCCGTCGAGATGCGCCACGTGGAGATCCCCGACTTCCGAAAGCCGAGGGCCTCGCCGCCGGCCGAACGGGCGGAGAACTCCTGCACGTTGGCGGCGTAGTTCTGGCGCACGTAGCGCCCGGGGCGCCAGATCGGGAGATGCACGTCCGCCGAGTCTCCGGCGGAGGGCTGGAAGGCGAGAGTGACGTCGTACAGGTGCGCGTGCGGGTCGGTCCAGCCGAGCGTGTACTCGTTCACGGCCTGGGACTCCTGGGCCCGCGCCCGGGCGGAGGCCACGACAAGGATCGCCACGAGCGCGGCGCGCAGGAGCGGGAGGGCGGGACGGTCCCGCATGTCGGATTCTCCTTGGGTGGGACGGGGGTAGTATATTCCGGCGCCTGATTCAGGGGCAACCGGTGAAGGAACATGGAGATGCGCCCATGAGGCTGCTGCACACGATGGTGCGCGTGAAGGATCTCGAGCGCTCGGTGGCGTTCTACCGCGACGTGCTGGGAATGCGCGAGGAGCGCCGGACCGTGCTCGACAAGGCCGCCGCGACGCTGGTCTTCCTGGCCGACGACGGCGGCGGTCATCGCATCGAGCTGACGTTCAATCACGACGGGCGCAGCTACGAGCCCGGGACCCAGTTCGGCCACTTCGCGTTCGAGGTCGCCGATCTCGACGCGGAGCGCGCGCGGCTGGAGGAGCACGAGGTGCGTTTCACGCGCGGTCCCTACCGGGTGACGGAGGGCGGCAGCCGCATCGCGTTCATCCGCGATCCCGACGGCATGGAGATCGAGCTCATCGAGCGCGCCCGCGCGTGAGCGCGCGACGTCCGGAGGAGGGCCCGCGGCGCGCCGCCGCCGGGGCGCCGCATCTCGACGAG
>JACCXV010000382.1 GCA_013696835.1 Gemmatimonadota bacterium
TCGTCGCGGAGCGCCCCGGCAGCTTCCTGGTGATGTCGCAGCTCGGCCAGGTCACCGCCCGGCGCGCGATCGTGGCGCTCCCGCGCCGCAGGCTGGGGATCTTTCAGCTGGTGGGCCGCGGGCCCGTGCAGGCGCCGCGCGTGACGGATCTCTGGGTGTTCGAGGGCGCCGACGGTCGCGACTACGCCTACACGGGCTCCACCGGGGGAGACCAGATGAAGGTGTGGGACGTCACGGACCCCGAGCGCCCGGTGCAGACCGATTCGCTCCTGGTGGACGCGCGCATCATCAATGACGTCAACGTCGACGAATCCGGCCGTCGCGGCGTGCTCACGCGCGAGGGGGCCTCGGATCGCAGGAACGGCATCGTGCTCTTCGACGCATCCGTGCCCGCGCACCCCAGGCTCGTCTCCGAGTACACGGAGACCGTCACGGCGGGCGTGCACAACGCCTTCTTCTCGGGCGACCACATCTACGCCACGAACGACGGCACCCGTGCGCTGCACGTCATCTCCGCCAAGGATCCGCTGCACCCCGTGGAGGTCGCCCGCTGGGAGATCCGCCCCGGTCAGACGAACAAGTACCTGCACGACGTCATCGTGCAGGACGGGCTCGCCTACCTGTCGTACTGGGACGACGGGCTCGTGATCCTCGACGTCGGCAACGGAGTGAAGGGTGGCGCGCCGGAGAAGCCCGTTTTCGTGAGCCGCATAGCGTATCCCGAGGGTCACACCCACACGGCCTGGCGCTGGAAGAACTACGTGTTCACGGGAGACGAGGTCTTCGGCGGCCCGCCTGTCAGCGCGGACGGGGGCGTTCCCGCGGGGTTCGTCCACGTCATCGACGTGACGGACCTGGAGCGGCCGGTGGAGGTCGGGAAGTACGAGGTCCGCGGCGCCGGCGCACACAACCTCTGGATGGACGAGGAGAACGAGATCCTCTACGTCTCCTACTACAACGCGGGCGTGCGGGCGCTTGACGTCTCGGGACGTCTCATGGGGGATCTCGGCGCCCAGGGCAGGGAGCTGGCGTACTTCCTGACGGGGGAGTCCGATCCAGCGCGTGCCGCGAAGCTGAACGCCCCGATGAACTGGGGTCCGCAGCTCCACAAGGGACACGTCTTCTCGAGCGACATGAACAGCGGACTGTGGGTCCTGCGCTACCTGCCGCTGGACGGCGAATAAACGGGACGAAGTGTCCTACCGCGGAGGAGTCGCGGGCCCCTCGCCCGGTGGCGCTGGATTGGGCGTTGACGCTCCGGCCTGCGCGAGGATCGGGTCGATGACCTCCATGAACGAGGTCACCGGCATCGACCCCTTCAGCGTCTCGCCTGCCACGTAGAACGTGGGCGTGGCGTCCACTCCCAGGTCGTCGGCGAGCTTCATGTCCTGACGGACCTCGGCCTCGGTCTCGCGGTTCGTGAAGCATTTCTCCCACGCCTGCACGTCCAGCCCCACCTGCTTCGCGCGATCCCGCAGGTCGCCGTCGCCCATGCTACGCTGGTTCTCGAACAGCGCGTCGTGATAGTCCCAGAACCTGCCCTGCCGGTGGGCGCACGCGCCCGCGATCGCGGCCGGCATCGCGCGCGCGTGCTGCGCCAGCGGGAAGTCCAGGAACACCCATTCGATGCGGTCGCCGTACAGCTCGCGCAGCGCCTTCTCGGTCTGCTCGTAGAACTGTCCGCAGCTCGGGCACTCGAAGTCGGCGAACTCCACGATCCTGACGGCCGCGTCCGGGCGGCCGCGCTTGGGGTCGTCGGCGACGTCGATCAGGCGCGAGTCGGGAACGGACGTGCGCCGCGGAGCCGCCTCGTCGAGCTGCGCCTCCGCCAGCGGCACCGGAATGCCACGAGAGGTGGATGCAGGATCGAGATCGTCAGCGTGTTGACCGCGACTGTTAAAAAATAGCAACAGAGATATTGCGACTATACCTCCAGCCACCCACAGTTTGCCCGACTTCCAGACCGGGTTACTGACCCGCGGGTTACGACGTTTCTTAGGCCTGTTTGATTTTTTTTGGTCTAGCTC
>JACCXV010000395.1 GCA_013696835.1 Gemmatimonadota bacterium
GAAGGCAGCCCTGCAGCGCGGCATCCGGCGCGCCGCCGGGGCAGGCGGCGTGCGTCGCGCCGGTGGCCAGGCCGCCGCTGGCGACGCGTCCACGCACACGAAATCCTAGCCGGCCGGGCCCCTCATGCGCTGGTCCCGCACGTTCATCCCCACGCTCAAGGAAACCCCCTCCGACGCCGAGGTTGCGAGCCATCGGCTCATGCTGCGGGCGGGCATGCTGCGCAAGCTGTCGAGCGGCATCTACTGCCATCTGCCGCTGGGTCAGCGCGTCATCCAGAAGGTCGAGCGCATCGTTCGCGAGGAGCTGGCGCGCATCGGAGCCGAGGAGCTGCTGCTGCCGGTCTTGCATCCGGCCGAGCTCTGGCAGGAGACGCGCCGGTGGGACATCTACGGCCCGGAGCTGATGCGGCTGACGGACCGTCACGATCGGCAGTTCGCGCTCGGACCGACGCACGAGGAGGTCATCACGGATGTGGTGCGGGGCGAGGTCCGCTCGTACCGACAGCTCCCGCTCAACCTGTATCAGATCCAGACCAAGTTCCGCGACGAGATCCGCCCGCGCTTCGGCGTGCTGCGCTCGCGCGAGTTCATCATGAAGGACGCCTACAGCTTCCACGCCGACGAGGCCTCCCTCGGAGAGGCGTACGACGCGTACCGCGAGGCGTACAGCCGGATCTTCGCGCGCTGCGGGCTAGACTTCCGCGCCGTGCTCGCGGATTCGGGGGCCATCGGCGGCGCCGTCAGCGAGGAGTTCATGGTGCTGGCTTCCTCCGGCGAGTCCGAGGTCCTCTCCTGCTGCAGCTGCGGCTACGCGGCGACCAGCGAGAAGGCGGCCGCCGGAGCTCTGGCCTCGGCCAACGCAGGAGCCGGGGGCGCGCAGGCTGGCGCGGTGGGTGAGGCCAGCGGTCAGCGCGACGGCCAGCGCGACCTGCGCCGGGTGGACACGCCTGGGAAGACCAGCGCCGCGGAGGTGGCGGAGTTCCTGGGCGTCCCGGTCGCACGGACGCTGAAGACGCTGGTCTACGTCGCCGACGGCACGCCGGTGTTCGTGATGGTCCGCGGCGACCGCGAGGTGAACGAGGCGAAGCTGTTCGGACATCTCCAGGCTGCCACGGTGCGGCTCGCGACCCCGGAGGAGATCCGCAGCGAGACGGGCGGTCCGCTCGGCTTCAGCGGACCGGTGGGACTCCCGGGGATGCCGCGGATCCTCGCCGACCCGAATCTGCGGGGCGCGCGCGGCAGCGTCGTCGGAGCTAATGCCGCGGATGCGCACCTCACCGGGATGGACCTCGAGCGGGACGTCCCGCAGGCCGAGTTCGTCGACCTGCTCCAGGTCGCCGCCGGAGACCCCTGCCCGCGCTGCGGAGCGTCCCTCGAGAGCTCGCGCGGGATCGAGGTGGGGCAGATCTTCAAGCTCGGCGACAAGTACTCCAAGGCGATGGGGGCGACCTTCCTTGACGAGAGTGGTGCCCAGCGCACGCTGATCATGGGCTGCTACGGGATCGGCATCACGCGCACCGTGGCGGCGGCGATCGAGCAGCACCACGACGAGCGCGGCATCCGCTGGCCGCCCGCCATCGCACCGATGCAGGTGGAGGTGGTGCCGCTCGCCGCCCGCGATCCGGCGCCGATGCGCGTGGGAGAGGAGCTCTACGAGGGTCTGATGGAACGCGGCTGGGAGGTGTTGCTGGACGACCGCGACGAGCGGCCGGGCGTAAAGTTCGCGGACGCGGACCTGATCGGAATCCCGTTCCGCCTGGTGGTGGGGGAGCGGGGGCTCAAGAACGGCATGGTGGAGTTGCGCGCGGACGCCGGACGTGGAGACGCCGAGACGCTGCCGGTGGACGGCGCGGTGGCGACGCTCGACGCGCGCCTGCGCCAGGCCATGGGTCGCGCGTGAAGCCCGGCAGCGGGGAGTCGCCGAGAGCGCCCGGATCGTCTCGCGCCGCGGCGCATCCCTCGGCCATCGACCTCGCCTCCGACGCCCTACGCGATCTGCGGGAGGTTGCGGAGGCGTGCGCCAGGCTTGGAGGCTCGATCCTCGTGGCCGCGCGCGAGGAGGGCCCGGGCGAGATCCGAGAGAAGGCGCGCAACGACTTCGTGACCGAGGTTGACGCCGCCTCCGAGCACGCCATCGCCGAGTTCCTGCGCGAGCGTCACCCCGGGCACGCGCTGCTGGCCGAGGAAGCCGCCGGCGAGGCGGCCTCCTACCAGGCGCGGCCGCTGTTCGTCCC
>JACCXV010000425.1 GCA_013696835.1 Gemmatimonadota bacterium
GGTGCAGGAGGCCGCGGATGCCGAGCGCGGCGATGCTCAGGAACCAGAGCAGGGTGACGGGTCCGAACAGCTTGCCGACGCCGGCCGTCCCCCGGCGCTGGATCATGAACAGCCCGAGCAGGATCCCGATGGAGATCGGCACGATCAGGACGTGCAGCGCGGGGGCGGCGACCTCCAGGCCCTCCACCGCTCCCAGGACGGAGATCGCGGGGGTGATCATGCCCTCGCCGGAGAGCAGTGCGGCGCCGAGCAGGCCGAGTGCCACGAGCACGGTCGTCGAGCGCGCATCCGTCGAGCGGCGCGTGGTCGCCAGCGCCATCAGGGCCAGGATCCCGCCTTCGCCCCGGTTGTCGGCGCGCATGATGAAGGTCAGGTACTTGACCGAGACGACGAGCACGAGGGACCAGAAGATCAGCGAGATGAGCCCGAAGACGTTTGCAGGCGTGACCTCGACGGCGCCGGCGGCGTTGAAGCACGCTCGCAGCGCGTACAGCGGACTGGTCCCGATGTCGCCGTAGACGACTCCCAGAGCCGTGAAGGCGAGGGTCGCCAGGGCGCGGCCCCTGGGTTCGGCCGGAGGATGGTGTGCGGGCGCGGGACCATGAGACGGTTCCCGCCCCGCCGAGTGCGCGTCGGGGGAAGCCTCGGAAGGAGACGGAGTCGTCATGGAGTCCGCTATCCTGTCGCCTCGCTCACGCTCTGTCCAGACGCCGGCCCGGCGCCGCGCTCTCCGAACCACTGCAGCGCGAGCGCGGTGAGACGGGCTAGCAGGTCGCGCTCGTAAAAGGCGGCGACGTGCTCGAGCGGCAGCCAGCGGATCTCCGCCGATACGCCCAGCGCGCGATGCAGGGCGTCGGCCGACGCGCGGGGAATGTAGGCGTCCGTGGGGGAGTTGACGACCAGGACCGGTCGGGGAGCGATCCGTCGCGCGAAGCGCGCTGGCTCGACCGGACGGGTGAGGACGCCCACGATGGCGCGAGCGAGACGATTCGCCACCGGCGAGCCGAAGTCGAAGTTCGCGCCGAAGAGGACCGGCAGGTCGGCGCCTCCGTAGAGCAGGGCCACTGCCTGGACGCGCCGGTCGAGCGCGGAGGCGACGACTGCGGGCGGGACCCCGACGCTCGCCCCCACGACGCCGATCACGCCGTCCACGTCCGGTCGCCTGGCGAGATAGTCGAGCGCCAGAAGCAGCGTCGGTGGCGTGTCGATAACACCCCGGCGCAGGCGCGGAAGCGCGGAAGCGACATCGCGCAGGCCAAGGCTCGGTGGCAATGCGAAAGGGTAGTCGCAGGCCAGGAGGATCACGCCGTCCACGTCGGGAAAGGTCACCGCATGCCGGCCCGCTTCGTAGCCGGCTGCGAGCAGGAAGGCGGGGACGCGGGGCGAGCCCGCCACGCGCGCGGCTGGCCTTCGAAGCGCGCAACGGGCCTCCAGGCCCGAGGTGGCCGTGAGCCGGAGGTCCTCGAGGATGAATGCCGGGTGCGATGCGCGGGAGAGCACGAGGGCGGAACGCAGGCGGCCGGCCCGCTCGCGGAGGCCGTCGGCGTCGGGGCGGAACGCGAGCCAGGCGGTCGCGGCGCCGAGGGTGAGGACACCCAGGCCGAGAACGGCGCCCGCCGTGGCTGCGGCGCGCGAGAGCGTGTGCGTACCTCCGGGACGTTGACGACCTGTGACAAACTGGATACTGTCGAAGCCGCTATCCAGGGCTCGCCTGCGCCCGCCTCCTCATCCGACTTGAGACCTTCCCTCCGATGACAGCCGTTCCGCGGCTTCGCGGAACGCTCGTGCTGCTCCTGGGCCTGGCGACCGCTGCGTGCTCCACCCTGAGCACGCTGGGGTCGCTGGGTGCCGAGCCCGAGGCAGACCCGCCCCGGTCGGCCTCATCCGCGGCCTCCTTCCTGGCGCGCCAGTACCTGCAGAGGGGCCGCGCGGCCTGGGCTGCGGGCAACATGGCCAATGCGCGCTTCCTGATCGGGCGCGCGATCGAGCTCGATCCCGCGTCGGAGGCCGGGCTTTCCGCCTGGCGCACGTACTGGCCCGCCGATTCCCTGCCACCCGCGGCTCTGGCCGCCCGCCGGG
>JACCXV010000013.1 GCA_013696835.1 Gemmatimonadota bacterium
GTCTACGGCACCCGGCCGGTGGAGATGAGCGTGCCGTTCGCGGGCACGCTCGTGCCCGGCACCAGGGTGCGACCTCCGCTCGGCTACCTGATCCCCGTCCAGTGGGGCGACCTGGCCGAGCGGCTGCGTCTGCACGGCGTCCCAGTCGAGCGCCTCGACCAGCCCGTGACGGGCACCTTCGAGATCGTGCGCTTCGCCGACGTCGCGTGGCCGGAGGGGCCCTTCGAAGGCCGCCACATGCCGACCTTCCGCACCGAGCGGGCGATGGAGCCTGACACCTTTCCCGCCGGCTCCTTCTGGGTGCCGCTCGGCAATCCCACCGCCCGCCTCGCGATGCACCTCCTCGAGCCGGACGGACCCGACTCGTTCGCCAGCTGGGGCTTCCTGAACGCGATCTTCGAAGCCAAGGAGTACGCCGAGGACTACGTGATGGAGGAGGTGGCGCGCACGATGATGGAGAAGGATCGCGCCGTGAAGGAGGCGTTCGAGGCCAAGGTGGCGGCCGACACCGCCTTCCGCGCCGATCCCGCGGCGCGTCTCGAGTTCTTCTACCGCCGCACCCCGTTCTGGGACGAGCGCAAGGACCGCTACCCCGTTGCGCGGGTGTTCACGCCCTTCGAGCGCTGATCGTCCGGGGTCCTCGAGCACTGCTCGTCCGGGGTTCTCGAACGCTGCTCGTCCGGCGGTGCTCGGGGTTCGCTGTCGGCTTTCCGGCCGCTCGCACGAGGCCAGGGACTACGACCTTCGTGCCTCCCGATCGGTCCAGCATCCGGTGGATCGTCGTGCTGTCGCCAGGGTATACTCGGGCGTCCCGCAGGTCGGGAGGCGGACGTCCCGCGTGGCTCGCCCGCGTTCGCTCACCCTCCCCTGCTCTCCGTCCCTGGTAGCCATCATGCGCCGATCTGGACATCCCGTTCGAGCCCACTCCGCGCTCCTCTTCGCCTGCATCCTGCTCGCGGGACTGATCGCGAACGGCTGCAAGAAGGGCGGGCGCGGCCCCGGGGGGCCGGATCCCGACCCCGCCGTCTCGAGCATCAGCCCCGGCGAGGCGCGCGCGGGCGCCGAGGTAGCCCTGATCGGCGTGGACTTCGGCGCGGATGCAGCCCGGATCGTGGTGCGCTTCGGCGAGACGCCTGCCGAGCTCGTCTCCGTGGCGAACCGCCGCATCGTGACCCGCGTGCCGGACCTGGCGCCGGGGCCGTTCACGGTGATCGTGACCGTAGGGGAGGACGAGACGGAACCCGTCGCTTTCACGGTACTGCGGGATCCGCCCCTGATCACCCTGCTCGAGCCGGATCCCGTGCGGGCCGGCGCGACGCTCGTGATCCGCGGCGATGCCCTGTCCGGCACGAACGTGACGGTCGTGGCGGACACGCTCGTGCTGCCGGTTACGTCGGTCGCCAACACCGAGATCTCAGTCACCATCCCGGAGCACCTCGATCCCGGCCGCTACGGGTTCCGGGTGGAGACCGACGGGCAGGTCAGCGACCGCTTCACCGCGCAGGTGGATGCGTTCACCGTGACCGGCAGGTACGAGCTCAGCGGCACCGTGCTGCTGAACGGCTGCAGGACGGGGCCCGCGGTCGGCACCCCGGTCTCACGCATCGCCACCGTCACCGACGAGCGTCCGGCCATCCGCATCGCGCTGAGCGGTTCGGGGACCCTGCAGGGAATCTTCAACCCCAGCGGCTCCTTCCAGGCCACCGTCACCGGGGGGAGCACGGAGTTCAACGGGGGCTTCTTCGCGGCGCCTGGCGAGCCCGCCATGCTGAGCGGTCGGATCGAGATTCGCCCCGACCCCTCGCGTCCCTGCCGCATCGTGGAGGACGTGAGCGGTCCACGCACGTCCGGCTAGGCTAGGCGCCCGCCGCCTGCTCCAGCTGCCGTAGCATGCGCTGGGCCGTTCCGCGCACGATGAGCTGCAGCTCCTCGTGGTCCGGCGGATGTCCCCGGTTCGGCAACCCGAGCTCGCGCCGACACGCGGCCGTGCCCGTGTTGTAGACCACGTACCGCACGCCGTGATCCTCGCTGTAGGATGCGAAGCTCCGGCGCTCGAACTCGCGATCGGGACGCAGCAGGTAGGGGTTGTACCACGGCTCGGTCGCCATCTGCCCCCACTTCTCCTTGGGCCCGGCGCCGGGCTGGATCATGTAGGCGCCCTCCTCCAGGATCTCCAGCGCCTCCTCCGTGCCGAGCACGCGCTCGAACGGGCTCACGTCGTCCCTCCTCAGCAACACGATAAGGTGGATGCGTGTCCCGTAGGTCATCTCCGCGACTTCGGCAGGGTCGATCATGCAGCGTGAGTTGGGCGTCGCGGAGTAGAGGCGGCTGCCTTCCACGACCGGAACGTTCTCCGACGGCGAGACGTCGAAGATCTCTTTCATGCGGCGCATCGTGGCGTCCATCTCGTCGTCGTGCAGCGCGTCGTCCACGGCGTTCGTGCGGACGTAGATCCGCCGCTCCGAAGGGGTCGCGACGTCGCCCTTCACGTAGACCCAGTCATCGGAGTTGATCCGCCCGCGCCGGCCGGGATCGATGGAGCCGATGCGCGAGAGGAGGTTCGTGTACGTGGACTTCCCCGTGCCGGTCGGGGCGATGATCACCATGCCCATTCCGTCAACCTCGATGCAGGCTCCGTGGACCGAGTGGATCCCGTACTTCGCGAGCTCCACACCGGCAGCCCCCAGGGCCCAGGACTTCATCTGGCCGTAGTAATCGGTGTTCGAGAACACCGTCTCGTTCGTCTCGCGGCAGTAGAAGGCGCGGGCCGTGGTGGGGTCGCGCGACTCGATGGCGGCGCGCATGCCGACAACCGGAATGCCGTACTCCCGCGCGGCCCCGGCCGCCACGTCCGCGTCCGCCAGGAACCAGTTCTGCCGCCAGAAGTTGATGAGATGGGGCGAGTTCGTGCGCAGGCGGACCGGCATCCCGCCGATCAGTGCGACAGTCTCGAAGGCGTTTCCTCGGGCGAGCACGCGCTCGGCGCGCTCGTTCCACTCGGCGATCAGCGCCGGCGGGCTGCTCTTGTCGTTCGCCGCAGCCCGCCCGTTCACGATCGTCGCATGCGTGTACTCGCCCGGCTGGCAGGTGCGGGACGGCTCCTCGGGGTCGAGCAGCGGCTCCGGCTCCACAGCCAGCTCGAAGCCCTTGAAGCCTGCGGCCGCCGCCTCTTCGAACACCTGCGGGACCTCGTACGCCGTGCCGGGATGGGAGCTCACGATGGACGATCCTCGGGTTGGGGTGAAGCGGGCAGGGCAGACGGAGGGACGTTCGTGTTCGAGGTGCCGGCCGGGCTCCCCGGGCTCCCCGGGCTCTCCGGGCTCGAGTGGGCGAGCCCCTTTCGCCGGCGGCCGACTGCCGCACCGTGAAATGCCTCGATGAAGCCGACCAGGAAGTAGACGAAGCCCGCGAGCCCCGCGCCCCGGACGGGAACGAAGACGGCGCAGAGCATTGACAGGAGCCCGACCCCCGCCAGCAGCAGGTAGCGGACGATCTCCGCGCGGGTGTCGGCGATCTCCAGCGGCGTGAGGGCGAGATCCGCGCGCCGGCGGTAGGCGTGCCGGTGGAGCAGCGCGAAGATCAGGGACACGGCCGCGTAGCCCGCGCCGTACACCTCGAAGAGGTGCGGCACGTCGCGCTGTCGGATCATCTCGACCACGGCACCGCCCGGAAGGGTTGCGACCGCGCCGGCAGCGGTGAACTGCGCGAAGAAGACGGTGAACAGGAACTTCAGCGGGTAGACGTAGAACAGGACAACGAACAGCAGGAAGGCGTTGAGCGTGATGGTGAGCGTGTCCTCGAGGCCGTAGCGGCGGAAGAACAGGTAGTGGCCGTACCACACGACCATGAGCAGCGCGAAGGACACGGCGAAGGCGGGCAGGCCGCGCATCGCCGCCAGCAGCTCGTCGAACGTGCGCGGCACCTCGAGCGAGACGACGAGCAGCGTGAGCGCGAAGCCGAACACCGCGTCGCTGAACCCCTCGACCCTCGACACCTCGAGCCCGCGCAGGCGAAACCCCGGGCGGCTGCCGGCGCCGAGCGCGGCCAGCTTCCGGCGCATCACGCGTGACCTGCCGGCCGTGAGGCGACGGCGCCGGCTTCCCTATATTGGCGCATGCTTCCTCTCTCTCTACGCGGGAGCACGCGGGCGCTCCTCGCGCGCGGGCTCGCCGCCGGCGTCCTTCTCGCGGCGGCCGGCTGCCGCTCCGACGCCCCGGTCACCATCCCTCGTGAGAAGTTCGTGGAGGCGTACGTCCGCCTCGTCCGCGCGCGGATCGACGCCGAGGAGGACTCGGGTGCGTACCTGAAAGGCCGCGATGCGGCCCTGCACAGGACGGGCGTGACGCCCGCGGACCTGCGCGCGTACGTGGAAGCCGGCAACCGGGACCCGGAAGCGCTGCGCGTAGCCTGGCAGGAGATCGCGGCCAAGCTGGACACCCTGTACGGGGGGGTCACGTCCGAGCTTTCTCCCGAGATGCGCGAAGCGTTGCGCGCCGCGCGCGGGAGCGAGCCTCTGGCCGACACCATCCCCTGACGCCCTTCCCGCCTAGACGAACCCCCGCAGCCTAACCGCGGTAGCTACACGCTCGATCCCGATCATGAAGCTCGCCATGCGCAGCGAGACGTCGTTCTCGCGGGCCGTTCGGTAGACGTTGCGATAGGCGGCCGACATGACCTTGCGCAGCTCCGCGTGCACCTTCTCGAGCTCCCAGCGGTGGCGCTGGATGTTCTGCGCCCATTCGAAGTAGGAGACGGTGACCCCGCCGGCGTTCGCCAGGATGTCGGGGATGACGTGGATTCCACGGTCGCGGAGGATGTGGTCGGCGTTGGGCGTCGTGGGGTGGTTGGCGCCTTCCACCACGATGCGCGCCCTGACGCGGCCGGCGTTTCCCGAATGGATCACCTCGCCGATCGCGCTGGGCACCAGCAGGTCGCAGGGCAGCTCCAGGATCTCCTCGTTGGTCACCGCCTCCGTCTGCGGGAAATCGCGCACCGTCCCGGCCTCCCCGGCATGCCGCAGGAGCGCCGGAATGTCCAGACCGCGCGGGTCGTAAATCCCCCCCCGCACGTCGCTCACCGCCACGACGTGGCATCCCATTGCGTGCAGGATGCGCGCCGTCCACGAGCCCACGTTTCCAAAACCCTGGATCACGACCGTCGCACCTTCGAGGCGGAAGCCGTAGTCGCTCTGCATCTCCTCCACGACGAACGCGAGACCCTGCCCGGTGGCGGACTCGCGGCCGTAAGAGCCGCCCAGCTCGATCGGCTTCCCCGTGACGACCTCCGGCGTGTACCCGAACCTCTGGCCGTAGGCGTCCATCATCCACGCCATGATCTGGGCGTTGGTGTTCATGTCCGGTGCCGGGATGTCGCGGCTGGGACCGATGATGTAGGAGATGTGCCGCGTGTAGCGCTGCGTCATCTGCTGCAGCTCCCGCGCGCTCATCGTCTTGGGCTCGCACTGGATGCCTCCCTTGGCGCCCCCGAACGGGATGTCCACGACGGCCGTCTTCCAGGTCATGAGCGAAGCCAGGGCGCGGATCTCCTCCACGTCGGCTGAAGGGTGGAAGCGAATGCCGCCCTTGTAGGGACCGCGCGCTCCGTTGTGCTGGATGCGGTAGCCGATGAAGACCTCCAGCCGCCCGTCATCCATGCGCACGGGCACCTCGACTCTCATCTCCCGGTACGGGGTGATGAGCAGCGGCTTGAGCTCGTCGTGGAGGCCGATGCGGTCGGCGGCTTCGTAGAAGAACTCGTTGACCGCCTGAAAGGGCGAGGTGTCGCCCGGACGGCCCGACGGCTTGCGACTCTCCGGTCCGGCGAGCACGGCGGTGCCCTGCGGCCCGCCATCCCGGGCCGACGAGTCCGACGGGCCCGGCGGTGCCCCGCCCCCGGCCTCGTGACTCGCGCCGGCGGGGCCGGGGCCCTCCCGGCGCGGTCCGGGCGCTTTCGCCTGGATCGTCATCGGTGTCTCTCCTGAGTCAGGTGTCACGTGGGGTCCTGCCGCCCACCGCGCCTCCTGCCGCCCCGCCGGCCCCGCCGGCGGCCCCGACGTTCGGGCTCCTGCGGCACGGCAGCCGCGGTGGCGGCGGGAGGTGCCGGGGCCGATCGAGGAAG